>CAZNVL010000001.1:0-18504 GCA_964576565.1 uncultured Flavobacteriaceae bacterium
AATACACTCATATTAAAAATTTGGGGGTTAAATGTAAAGAATTATTTATGACTACGCACCAAAAAATCCTGCATCTGCATCTACAATCGCGTTGATTTCGTTGTACAACTGATCGTACACATCAAACATATTGGGCTGATGCGAATGGTGAATAACCGGTTTATCGGATTTTTGAATATATTTTTTTAAGGTGTCGTTGACGGCTTCATCACCATATACAATAGCGTCGGAATAATCGATGGCCAGTTTATATAAATTGGTAATCGATGCGGTTTCAGTAATTGGACGCAGGTCTTTTTTAGTGAGTCCATCAAAGGTCATTTTTTTAACTAATTCAGAAGCATTGATGTTTATATCTTCTTCGTTGTGGCTGTATACAGAAGTTACAATTTTTGCTTCACTAAAATAGGGCTCATCTGCAAAGTATTTACGAATATAAACCGGTAAAAGTGCGCTGTACCATCCTATTATATGAACAATATCCGGATGCCACTGCAGGTTTTTGATAGTTTCCAAAATTCCTTTGGCATAAAACACCATTTTTAAATCGTTGTCATCATATAGTTTATGAGTATCGTAATCATAATGCGTACCTCTTTCCTGAAAAAACACTTCGTTATCAATAAAATATACCTGCATCCGTACTCCCGGCATAGAAGCCACTTTTACTACCAATTGATAATCAATATCATCTACCACGATATTTGCACCGGACAAACGAATCACTTCGTGCAATTGGTGTCGCCTTTCATTGATACTGCCAAACTTAGGCATAAATGTTCTGATTTCCCTTCCTCTGTCTTGTATGGATTTAGGTAATTGTCTGGTAACGTGGCTCATGTGATGATCTTCTACAAAAGGGGCTATCTCCTGACATACATAAAGTACTCTCATTTTTCTTCTATTCAATATACTCATACAAAAAATTTTTTGCAAAGATAGTAAAAAAAAGTAGCTTAATCTCTATAAAAAAGCACAAAAATAATGTTAAATTATTGATTTACAAGCATTTACAATATCATTTAATCCTGTCTTATTACTCTGCCTTTCCCTTTATAGGTATAATGTAGAAAAGAAGCTTGGCCATAATAATAAATGTTTCCATTGGTAAACAAGGCGGCGTCCATACCGCTGTTATTTAAGTTAATATAGGCATGCCCCACCGAATGGCTTTCTAAATAAACATAGTTTTGCACTTGAAGGTCTCGGGCATAAATGTAATTGGTGCCATTGTAGTGATAGTAAAAATATTTGGTATGTCCGGAAACATATAAATCTCCATTTCCATGAGTACTTCCGCCAAAATAAGTGGTTTGAATGGCTAAATGCACATCGCCGGGCGATTCTATTCGTACAATCATTGTATCCTGCACAAAGGTATTGATGGCATAAACGTTGCCACTACCGGTATGTTTGAGATATTTAAGTTCAGGTAAATAAATGTGTGCTTCCACTTTTTTTTGAGGGTCTCTGATAAAATTACATTTATTGTTATTGCGGATGTATAAAGTTTCGGATTTTACTTCGGTGGTGATATTCCTGATAAGATTTTTTCCGGCTTTAACAAGTACGTTCCATTGATCTTGTTTCAGGTATACATCTATTTTGTCTTCTATTATTATGGTATGAAATGGTGGAAGTGTTCTATTTTCTGAAATGGTCTTTCCGGCGGGTTTTACACAATCCCATGCATTTTCTTTTTTACAGGAAAAAAAATTGCTTATGAACAGGATACAAAGCACATAAACTATAGAGTGAATGTTTGTTTTCATTGAATCTCTACCAGCCGGTTATTTCTTTTCAAACCAATACACATCGTCTTTTTCAGTGATTTCCAGATAAGCTGTTTCTAAATTAGGTAGAGGTAGTATTTCTACATGATTTTTTTTCAGATATTCTATGCTGACATTAAATTGCTCTGATAATACATGGTAAAAATAATGGGGGTAAATCATTTTGTACAATTCATATATTAACTTGTCTTTTTTGCCTAATGGATAGTTTTTCCAGTCATCTGTGTTGTTTTCATTTCCTACCAGATAAAATGCTTTGACTTTCATATCGTAATCAATAACTTTCAAACGTTTCATTTTGTTTTTTTTCAGGTCGGATATTTTGGAATATTGTCCGGTTTTAAATGCATTGAGCAGTTCTTCGTCGTGTTTAAGGACAAAAGATAAATGGGTACTATTTTTTATAAGTCCGATGTATCGTTCATTTTCTTTTAATCCTTCATTAAAATATTTCTTAAAAAAATATCTATTGGATTTTTTTTGTAATGCACTGAAAGGCACGGTGATAACAAAAAAATCTCGGGTAAGTTCTTTTAATTTAAGTCCAATGTATGCTTTTAGATTCAAATCGGTATGTAAAAAACGACCGATGTAATACGAGGCAAAATACACGAATAAGGACTGCTCCGAAACCACCTGATTATGCTTAAACTCTTCTTCCATCATTTTAAAGTATACGTCTTCAATTGTAAATCGTTTAATTTTCATTTTATATGCTTTGCTTGCAAAAATACAAATAAATTGTGGCACAACACAATGCCTATCAATTGCTTTTTGCTTTTTTTTGAATTATTTTTGTTTCAAAAAAATATGCCTTTTATTTATTCTGTTAATGGCGTGTATCCTCAGTTTGGAAAAAATTGTTTTATAGCGCCTAATGCTACTGTTGTAGGAGATGTGGTAATGGGTGATGATGGGAGTGTATGGTTTAATGCTGTAATCAGAGGAGATGTGAATAAAATCAGAATCGGTAATAAAGTGAATATACAAGATAATGCGACTATTCATTGTACATACCAGAAAACAGAAACACACATTGGCAATAATGTTTCAATCGGACACAATGCAATTATACACGGTTGCCACATATCCGATAATGTGCTGATAGGAATGGGCGCCATTGTGATGGACAACTGCAGGATAGGTTCTAATGTTGTGATCGCAGCCGGTGCAGTAGTACTGGAAGGAACAGTTGTGCCGGATAATTGTGTTTTTGCAGGTGTTCCCGCCAAAAAAGTAAAAGATATTTCTGCTGAGCTTATCGAAGGTGAAATAAAGCGGATTGCTCACAATTATATTTTTTATGCATCGTGGTTTAAAGATATTAAGTAGGCACATCCATTCACAGCTGCTGTGTTGAATAATGTTTTCTTCTGACTAAAAAATGGCTCTTAATTGCATGCTGCCAATGTGAATGATTTTATTATTCATTGCAGTTTTTCTGCCTTCATAAAGAATGTTCATTTGTAAATAAGAGGTAATGTTTTGTTGATAGGTAAAATTCCATGTAAAGTTATTGCCGGGTTGAAGTGATTGTAAAATTTCATAAGCAACCGGTGTGTTGTAATTATTATCATTGAAATAGTTGATTTGTATAAAATTAAATTGTCCGCTGATGCTGGCGGTTTCTGATTTGATAATTTTTCCTTCAAGACCTACGCTATGAATGGTGCCTTTTTGCATCAATCCCAATGTATTGATTTTTTCAGAATACTTATAATTTACAGATACTCTTAAATTGGTATTGGGTTGATAAATAATTTTTTGTTCTGTCTCAAAAATTTTCAATTGATAATTCCGATTGGTAAATAGTTGTGATTCAAATGCCTTTTTCCCTAAAACATGCACAAAAGAAAACGTCAGCCATTGAAAAATATTATAGCGCCATTTTACTTCATGATTTTCTGTATAACGGACGTCATAGCCATTTGTAAGAAGTTGTTTAGAAGCATTTTGCAGATAATTATAATCTGCACCAAATACAGCACCTGCCTGATTAAAGAATATACTTTGTCGTATGGACTGATTGGCACTGATGGTCGCTGTATCCTTTAAATTCGTAAAATCCGAATAAATAGCATTGTTCCAGATAAATCCGCTGTATGTTTTGTAATCATTTTTAAAAGCCGTTTGAAAAGCAAATAAACGAATCGTTTTGGCACCAAAATTAGTTTTGTCTTTTAATAAAAAATAGGGACGCATGTTTAAAGCCATACTCCATTGGTTGTGCAATACTTTTACATAATTAGTAGTCGGCACATACACACGAATATATTGGGCCTGATCCGGGTATTGTGCAATTTCAAATTCATTCAATTGTTTGATACCATCGTTGTTGTAATCTATCCATGTATACTGTCCTTGCGGGGCCGTTACTTCCACATAATAATATTCTTTTTTATTTTCTAATCCATAACCTGTTTCATAAAAAACAGAGAGGTTTAAAAAATTTTTCCAGAATTTTGGATAATACTCTATTCTTGATAATAATGTGTTGTCTGGTGCTAATGTATTGGTGGCAAGGTTTTTTATTTCTAAAAGACGATACGTGGTAAGTAAAACAAAAGGATGATTAGGCCATTTATTGGATTGCAGTTTAATACCATAATTTTGAGCATAGGTGCTATCGGTCATTGTGTTGTACAAAACATGACGGTCGTTTCTGTTTCTGTAAAAAATTTTATAGTACACGGCTGATGAGTCGGGTGAATGCAAACTAACTTCCCAATCATAAAATTGATACGAAGTAAAAAATTTCGTTCCAACAAATGGTTTCCATTGGATATTTCTTTCATAATCATCTGTATAACTCAACAAAATTTGCTTTCTAATTGGTAAAGAAGCGCTGGATTTATGCCTGTAAAAGGAAGTATGAGCCGTGTAAGTTTTAGTGGACAAGTAGGAAGCATCGTAAGTCAATTGTATCCAAGAGCGTTTTAATTGCTGACCAAACAAATGTCGCCCTCCCAAAAAATTACTTCCTTCTGAAAACATACTAAAACCATAGTACAAAGAAGTATTCTTTTTATCCATCCATTTTACCAATGATTTCGTAATATGTTGATCTGTAAAAATGTTGTCATTAAAAAAATTTTTATTCCAATCTCTTTGAAATTCCATACTTCTGTACCGTTGAATATATGAAAAATGCTGAGACACATATTCGTAATCATTCTCTAATTGAACGGAGTACGAATTCGTTGAAAATAATTGGTTGACAGAAGAAAACTTTAAGCCATATCCCTCATCATTGTTTTTATTGAATTTACTAAATGTATTAACATCGTTTTTTGAATAAACCAATTCAGTAGAAATGGTGCCGGATGTAGCTGAATACTGATAACCCGTTGTCAGCATTTGTTTTTGTTGTGGCGGGTCTAATTTTACATACGGCATATAATCGCCTTGTAAAACACCATTCACCGGTGCTACCCACTGAAACACTTTACCATTAGCGCCGGATGGAATTTGCTTATAATATCCTTTGTTAGCACCCACATAACTAAACGTTACTTTGTATTTAGCACTATCCGGATTGGTAGAATATTCAAAAACGTTCTGGTATAATGTACTGCCAACAATAGTGTCTTTTTTTCGATAAAACACTTCTGAGCTATTAAATTCAGATGCAACAGCACTGTAGTAAAATGCTTTTTCCAAACTATCTCCTATCTGCGAAAGAAATCGCACCTGTTCGGTAGTCAGTTGTTGTTGTAATGGTCGGTTCTTATTATCCTGCTCCGAGTAAAAATTAAAAAAGACCTTGTGCTGTTTGGCAATCTGCATTTCTTCACCAATAAAATAAAGCGAACGTGCATAACTTTTTGTAACATACTGAAACTCTGCTACAATTCGTTTGTCTTTTGTAATCTGTTGTTTTGCTGTAAATGTTATTTCTGCTGTGTTGTAATCAATAATATAATCATATTCCTGTCCGCGTTTCATTAATTTCCCATCTATGTAAATGTTTTCAGTTCCGGATAAAACAACAATAATTTGCTCACCCTCTGCACCGACCAGCCGATAAGGACCTTGATTATTTTCTTTGCCATAAAATACATTTCTTGCAAACTTTCCTCGTGTCAAAGCAAAGGCCACATTGGTTTTAAGATGGACCTGTTTACTTAAACTATCTTTATTTTCAAAATTTGCCCCTTGCAGACGCTTAAAAAAATTCATAAAATACGTGTTAGGTGGTTGTGCCATTTGATAATCCCCCACTATTAATTTATTGCTTTTATTACTCAATTGAATATACACTTTATCCAATTCCTGTAACTGTGCTGTTGTCCCATCGGCCTGAAACGGAATAGTGTTATCGGTAGCTACCATAGCAATGTCTATATCTTTCGTCAATTTTCCCTGCATCTGCAAATTAAAATTGGATTGTACACTCATATCCTGATTATTTCCAAAACTAATACCACGACTTATACTGCCGTTTTTAAAAAGTTTATCAGAAAAAAAACTTTCCGGTTGTTCGGCTTTCTTATCTGAAAAACTATACTGGTAAGGCGACATTGGCCGTGAAAAATCTTTTCGGATATCCGATATTTTTTTGTGTGCATATTCTTTATGCCATTGAAACAAAACACGTTGATATTCCACAACAATTGAATCTTTAGGTTTTTCAATAAAAATCAACTTTTGTTCGTTTTGCAACCACCGATACAATAGCAACTCATTGGAAGGGCTTTTTATTCTTAAACTATTGGGTAAAATCCAGTTGGTATCTAATTCTAATGTATCTTGTGTTATCCATATTTTTTTTGAAACAATAGAATAACTCTGGCAAAATATATGCGTACTAAAAAGAACTAAAAAATTAAAAATAACCCCACTTCGCACAAGCGATAAATATAACGAGTATTGCTAAGAAAAATTGTGGAAAGTATAAAAACAAAAAAAGCGTTAGTACACTATCTTTAAATCCTGTTGTTTAAACCATTTCTGTCCAATACCACAGAATATTGCATTTACAAAGAATATGTCAGAGATAAATCTATTCATATTTTGCGTTTTCCAATTATCACCAAGGTTTAAATCACCTATCGCTTTACTCTCACAGCAGATGTATTTTTTCTTCCTCTACATAAATTTAATCATAATTTAATTATAGCATTTCCTGAATAATCCATTTATTTTTGCCAAAAAATTTCTATGAAAAAAATACTTATCACTTTTGTAAATATCGTTTTTTCAACATTAGTAGCACAAAATAAACCTTCAAGTCCCCAATTAGTCATCGGTATTGTAGTAGATCAAATGCGCTACGATTACTTAATAAAATTTCAAAAAAACTTTACCAAAGGTGGATTTAATAAACTGATGAAAGAAGGCATTTTCCTAAAAAACACACATTACAATTATATTCCTACCTACACAGCACCCGGCCACGCCAGCATTTACACTGGCACCACCCCACGTTATCACGGCATTGTTGCAAATGAATGGTATGACAAAACATTAGGTAAAGAAATTTACTGTGTGCAGGATTATTCCACATCACCCATTGGCGCTAACAATGACAATGGTAAAATGTCTCCCAAAAACTTGATTGCTTCTACTATTACAGATGAATTGAAATTATTATTTAAAAACAATTCCAAAGTTATTAGTATCTCCATCAAAGATCGTTCTGCCATCTTGCCTGCCGGACATCTTGCTGACGCTGCCTACTGGTGGGATGAATTATCGGGCAATTTTATCACCTCTTCGTTTTATCAAAATAATTTACCTCAATGGTTAATCACATTCAATCAACAAAATTTACCACTCACTTATCTTCAAAAAAACTGGGATTTATTATTACCCAAAGATAAATATATATCCACATTACCCGATAGTAATCAATACGAACGTTCTATCATCAAAACCCAGTCCCCTAAATTTCCCTACAATTTCTCTGCATACGTTAATACAAAAAACTATACTATTTTGAAATATACACCTTATGGAAACAGCATTCTGATTGACTTAGCCAAAGAATGTATTTTACAGGAAAAGTTAGGAAACCATAACCATACCGACTTTTTATGTATTAGTTTTTCTTGCACAGATTATATCGGGCATCTCTATGGTACCGAAGCATTAGAATTAGAAGACGCTTATTATCGCTTAGACAGAGATCTCAATAACTTCATTAACTTTTTAGATAAACACATCGGAAAAGATAATTATTTACTCTTCCTAACTGCAGACCACGCCGGTGCATACAATACACAATATCTGAAAGACAATAAATTTTCAGTTAATTATTTTAGTGAATTAAAACTTCAACAAGATTTGAAAAAATTTCTTCTAAATAAATACAAAGATAGTAGTTTGATACTCCACATCAGCAACAATCAAATATACTTAAATCACAATAAGATTACATACAACAAACTCCCCCTTGATCAATTAAAAAAAGACATTCAGCAATTTTGTTATCAATATCCCGAAATTGCAGAAGTGTTTTTAAGAGATGATTTAATCCGCAATAATCCAAGAGATTTTTCTTTGTATGGATTAGTAGCCAATGGTTTTTCGCCCTCCCGCAGCGGTGATATTGTATTTGTGCTGCATCCGGGCAATATGGATTATTCTACACAAGGCACTACGCACGGATCAGCGTACAATTATGACACGCACGTTCCACTTCTATTTTATGGTTTTAAAAATAAAGCATTAGAAAGCACTAAGTTTTATAGAATTACACAAATAGCCCCTACGCTGGCATTTTTGCTCAACATCAATCTACCCAATGCTTGCTTTGACACACCTATTGATGAAGTTATTGAAAACATCCATGTTTATTATTCTAATTACACATCTCCTTATGATGGCGGAAGATAAATAATTTTTAATTTGTATACTTTAATAAAGTGCAGATTCAACTTTCAAGTTTGACAGTTTAGGTAAAATTTTTTCCTCCAATTTCTTCAATAAAAATTGATTGGGAGACAAATAATTTAACATTCATCCTCTCTTTAAAATAAAAACTCCGGTTCTGCTGAAATATCAACAGAACCGGAAGAATGTTCAACTAATTATTAATTAAAACTCTACTATCAACTTCATAAACACATTTCTTCCCATATTGTACAAACCCTTGCCAGTGAAAGGATGTGGCCGCACATATTTCAAACGATTTAAATGATCTTGATACGCCACATCCATTAAATTATTCACCCCTACTATACATTGCAACTGTCTTTCTTTCCAGTATTTGAATGAAATGCCCGTTGCCACATTAAGTAATGTATAATCTGGCGTGGCTGTTTCGGTATGATATGCTTTGAAGTAATGGTTTTGTGGGAAAACGTAAACAACTTCTGCTTTTACAAAAAATCGTTTTATCCAATCGTTTATATTATTCCATTCGGTGCGAACTTCGTTAGTCCAGCGGCTGGGCGGGAAAAACGGCAAGTATTGCGTGCTATCTGTTTGATTTAAAATTTGTCCTTGTAAGTAAGAAAAATTACTTTCTAAATGCAACCAATCTAATGGATGTGGATGAACATCTAAATTGATTTCTCCTCCATAAATCAATGCTTTGGCCTGATTATATGTAAATGCCCACAAATTCTCACCATCTTGAACTATTAAGGAGTCCCCGCCAGACAAGGCACTCAACTTTCTGTAAAAAATATAATTCTCAATATAGTTCGCAAATGGCGTAATTTCTAACAAAACGTGTTCTTTGTTCACTAAAAGTCCGACATCTATTTGATAAGAAACTTCCGGTTTTAATTGAAGATTGCCATATTCATACCGCACAGTGCCTTCGTGAGCACCATTGGATGCTAATTCAGAGATATTAGGAACACGAAATCCTCTTGCTATATTTAATTTCAAACTCAGATCTTTCCAGCCATTATAAGTCGTTCCGAATGTTCCACTAAAACTATTGTATTGTTTATCAAAACCGTTAAACTTAATTGTTTGACCCGTTTGTGTAGCACTCTGAGTTTCTAAACGCTTTCCAAGTGAGTCCACATACATTACTTCAGAATGAATACTTCTTAGATCCCATCTCACGCCTGCTGACCAATTCCACTTTCTGATATTTTTCTGATAATAGACATACCATCCATTGTCTAATAAATTATAATCCGGTATAAGCAATTCATCCCCTTTATTGAAATTCATTTGATACATACCTGTTGTCCCAATGCTCAATAACTGAGTACTATCTATGTGTTTCAGATACTTAAATTGATATGGAATAGTGTGCAAATGCATACTTAAACTCCCATTTTTTTCTGCTTCAGAATTATTTTGTTTTTCCAATAATTTATCCGGACCAAATTCATCTCTGATATTGTATTGATACCCAACATTGGTAATTATTTTGTCCTGATTTTTTAGATTAAACACCGAATAATTTTGAAAACGATAATGTTGAATGTATTGATACGGCACATAAAAATTATAACTCTTTAGTTCCTTGTCTGTAACGGGAACTTGGCCAATAGTGGTATCATTCAGTTTCACGAAGTTCAAAAAACGGCCACTGCTATCTCTATCACCTTCCGGCATGTTGAGTTGTTGCGTAAACGCCGATGCATAAAAATTAGAAAATCCCCACGATTTATTCATTTGAAATCCTGCTGAAACATTTCGTTCATTAAACGCTGTGCCAAAAACTTTTCCATCAATTTTATTCTGATAATTACTGGCATCTTTTTGCGTGGCCTGTAAATAAAAAGCATAATCATTTTTCTTGAACTGAATCAGCACAGAATTAGCAAACATTTGATTGTTACTTTGATAAAGTCCCATATATTTTCCTTTCCATCCATCTTGATGAATACGATAAGGAATAAAATTGATAACACCCGCTAATGCATCTGACCCAAACATAATGCTACCAGGGCCTTTAATAATCTCTGCTTTCTGAATAGCATATTGATCAATTTCTATTCCGTGTTCATCACCCCATTGTTGTCCTTCTTGCCGCAGACCATTCACCAATACCATAGCACGATTATATCCCAAGCCACGAATAATGGGCTTGGCAATACCAGGACCCGTATTTAATGCCCAGATATTATCTTTTTTCCCAATCGCTTCTATAATGTTATTACTCGTGCCTTCATTAAGGTTATCAAAATTAATACTCTTAATGGACAAAGGATTTTCTTTTTTTTGTACCACATCGGCTGCAGTGGTTACTATTACCTCCTCCATCTCCCGGACACTGGGCTGCATTTGTACATTTAATTCAACATCGGAACTTTGAATGTTTATTTTTTTGGAAATTACTTTGTAGCCAAATAATCTGAATTCAATCAAATATACGCCCGCCGAAAGATTTTGTAATTCAAAACGTCCTTCTGTATTTGTTATAGTGTTTTTATTGAGCGTTGGTATATTTACTATCACACCAACTAATGGTTGATTGTTTTCATCTTGCACAATTCCTTTAATTTGATATTGTGCATAAATCTCTAAATAAAGTAGTAAATTAAAAATAATTATTATGATATTTTTTTTCATAGTTTTATTTTTTTAATTTGTGATTGAATAAAAAAGAGAATTAACTCAAAAAATTGAATTAAATAAAATTAAATTAAATAAAGTTATTACCGGAAAAAATTAAGAGCAAAAAACGAAAGGCGGACTTTTATTATTTAAACCAAAAATAAAATTACTACAATATACATTGACTTTATTAATTAAAACGATTTCAGAATATTTTATCTCAAACGAAAATTCAATAAAATTAAAGTCATTTAAAGGAAAAAAACTTAAGTCCTTACAAACATCACCGTGTTCGTTAGAATGAAAATGTTTATCATCCGAAATACATACAACATCTTCTATATGTTTTAACTGATGTAAGGAGTGATGTGTAAGTACACCTAAAAACAATACACTGAATACAACTAAGGTAAATTGCTTAATATATGAACTAATGTTGAACATTGATTGAAGCAAAATTAGATATTATCCTTCAAAAAATCAATTGCCACTTCATACCCTTTTAATCCCATTCCTGCTATCACTGCTTTACAATGCTTTGATAAATAAGAATGTTGTCGAAAATGTTCTCTCGCATAAATGTTCGTAATGTGCACCTCTACTATCGGCACTTTCATATACGCTAAACAATCTGCTAATGCAATAGAAGTATGTGTATAAGCACCTGCATTGATAATAATTCCATTCATCTTATCGTTCCATTCCTGCAATTGATCAATTAAAAAACCTTCTACATTACTTTGATAATAATGCAACTCCACATCTTTATATTTGGATTGCAAATGAGAAAAAAAATCTTCAAAACGCACTGCCCCGTACAATTCTGTCTCCCTCTCGCCTAAGCTATTCAAATTAGGCCCATTCAAAATACCTATTCGTTGCATTTTCATTTTTTAATCAACAATTTTTCTCCCACTTTTACTTTATGTTGAATACTCACATTATTCCACTCTGCCAAATCTTTTATATCTACATGGTATTTTTTTGCAATCGAATAAATGGTTTCTCCTTTTTTTACCCTATGATAAAACTCCTTCCCCTCATCTGGTTTCGCATTTTTCAAACTATCTATAGCTGTTTCTTTGAATTCTTGTTTTTTTTCTGCAAGTACCGAACTATTAGAATTCTTTATCGGTCTATAAATAATCAAATGTTTTCCGGGACGTAAACCCTTTCGTCCAATAAAATTCCACGTTTTCAAATCCTGCACAGTAACACCATATTTCTTAGCAATTATCTTCAAATTCTCACCTTTACGAACTTTATGTACAATTTTTTCCTCTTGTGTATTCAATTCTTCTGCTACTAATGGATTCTTTTTTTGTGATTGAATAAATGCATAAATTTCCTCCTCATTGCTTAAAAACAAAGCCATTTTCTCCTTTGGTAATGTCAAAGTATAACCACCTTCTGGAATGATATTTTTTCGGTACTGCGGATTAAAATATGCTATTTCTTCAACAGGCACACCTAATAATTGACTAATTTGTTCAAAACTCATCGCATCTTTCAAAACAACCGTATCTAATTCAAAGTATGTTTTTTTAGGAACAGCAGAAATAATATTATGTTCCGCATAATAATTCATTACATAGTTAGCAGCTATAAAAGCCGGCACATATCCTTGTGTTTCTCTTGGCAAGTACGGACGAATTTCCCAATAGCTTGTTTTTCCTCCGCTTCTTCGAATCGCCTTACTAATCGCACCCGGCCCCGCATTATAAGCCGCTAAAACCATTTGCCAATCTTTAAAAATACTATACAAATACTTCAAGTATTCAGCCGCAGCAATGGTAGATTTATAGGGATCACATCGCTCATCTACATAAGAAGTAACTTTCAATCCAAACAACTTACCGGTAGGATACATAAACTGCCACAAGCCCTGTGCACCCGCTCTGGACCGTGCATTAGGATTCAACGCTGATTCTATCACTGCTAAATGTTTTAATTCCAATGGTAAATTATACCTGTCCAACACCTGCTCAAATAAAGGATAATACAAATGCGACAAAGCAATTAACCGACTCAACAACTCACGTTTTTTGATAGTATATAACTCAATGTATCCCTTTACATGTGCGTTATAAACCAAATCAAACGGGGATTGAACATTTAATTTTGCTAATCTGGCTTCATACACATAATCTTCATAACGTGGTACACTATCCGGCGTAAAATGAAACTTATTATTCTTATTAAAATTTCCTTTTTGAAAAAATTTTTCTAATACCTTTTTGTTATATAAACTATCCAGCATTGCAGCAATCGGATCGTCCTCCAACAAAATCTGTTGAGAATGCATTAAAACAGGAAAAAGTAGAAGTAGAATGATTCGTTTTTTCATCTTTATCGTATTTCGGATACAAATAAATCTGTTTTTTTCATAATCTCCAAATATTTTACGAAAAAACAACACTTATAGACACTCTAATTATTTGAACGCCCTTATTTTTTGATAAGCGGTAAAATCCTGTTTCATTAAAAATTTAAACCATTGAAAATCAATAATTTACACAAAAATAAACTCTAACTAATTGAAAATCATTAACTTAACAAACATCGCTCCTAAATGTTACATATTTCCACTCAATGAAACATAGTATTCGCTCAAAAAAACACCCAATTCACTCAATTTATATTTTCAAACATAAAATTTAACTAACTGAAAATCAAATAATTAAATAAAAACATGTAACTTTTCGTAAAATTAATCGTTATATTTAGTAAATTTCCCACCAATGAAACCAATATCCAAACATCATCTTACTGTTCAGGAAATAGAACACGAGTTTCAGATTATTGAACAGGCCAGAAAGGATATTGATGCTTTCAAACCACTTTACAACAAGTACTACAACGAAATTCGCACCAGTGTAGAAAATACTTTATTTGCTAAATATAACATCAAAAACGAAGCACTGACCAAAGACCTCACCGCCTCCGTATTTGAATGCGCTTTAAGTAAATTACATCAGTACCAACCCGTCAAAGGAACTCCCTTCAAAAGCTGGCTTTATCGCATTATGCAAAACGAAATTACTTCCTACATCCGAAAAAATACCATTCGTGATAAACACGAAAAATTTATTGAACAAACTCTTCCAAAATACGATGAAATTACTATCTTCAATACCCCCTCTTCTCATTTGGAAACTAAATTAAAATTCTTGAAAAAATACATACCCACTCTTGCCAATAACGACCAATTACTTATTCAGTACCGTTTCTTCAACGACTACTCTTACAAACAAATTGCCCAAATCATGGGATTAAGTGAAAACAGTTTACGCACCAGAATGACTCGTCTTCTCAAAAAAATTCAAAATTACATTGAAACAAAAGGCGCCTAATATCCCCTCTCACTTCTGTCTAAATCAAGTTTCTTTTGTACTTTAAACTTTTTAATGTGTTTGCTGCAGTTTTTTTATTAAACGTTTTATCTTAAGTGTCGTTGTGCTTTTTGAATGTAAAACTTCCATTCACTACTTGTTTTTTGTAAATATCCCTTCTCCTTTTTACAATTTATCCTATTCAATTATTGTCCATCAATAAAAAACCAACAAAATAATTTGCATAAACCAATCATTACAATTACTTTTACCAACTCACTAAAATGAATCCGTCATCTGCCAAATACATCTACAACGGTGAACTCGTTACAGCCTCTCAAATTATTCATTTGGCTTTTTCAAACCGCGCTTTCCGCTTTGGTGATGCTCTGTTTGAAACCATTCGTTATTCCAACAAAAATATCCTGTTTTTGTCCGATCATATTTTACGATTAAAATTAAGCATGCCCATTCTGAAAATGAAAACCCCTCCACATTTTTCATTTGACTACTTCTTAAATAAAATATCCGACCTTATTTACGCTAACAACCTGCAAGATAAAAATGCCCGCATTCGCTTAACCGTCTTCCGAAAAGGAAGCGGTGCTTACTATCCCGAAACAAACGAAGTCGATTTTTTATTAGAAGCAGAAGAATTAGAAAACACCTACTACCCTTTACCCTCCAACGGCTTGGTTATTGACCTTTTCAAAGACCTGTTTAAACCTATCAATCGTTTATCCAACTTAAAAACCGGTAACGCTTTAATTTATGTGCTAGCCGCCATCAACCGCGATTTTCTGAGATTAGATGATTGTTTTATTATGAATGAAAAAGGGCACATCTGCGAAGCCACTTCTTCCAACGTCTTTGCTGTCAAAGGCAATATGGTAATGACCCCCCCTCTTACCGAAGGATGCGTTAGTGGAATTTTACGCAATCAAATTAAAAAAATTACTGAAAACAAAAAATTACTGTTTATAGAAAAACCTTTTACTTCACACACACTCATAGATGCCGACGAAGTATTTATCACCAATACCATACAAGGCGTTCAATGGATAAGACAATTTCAAACAAAAATTTATGAAAAGAAAAGCACTACACAAATGTTGGTAGAAGCATTAAATGAAATCATCAAAAATTAAAAATATCTTTAATCGTTTAAACGTTCATTTATATGAACAAACAACAACTCATCCATCAAATCAAACAAAAAAAATCTTTTTTGTGTATTGGACTGGATCCCGATGTGGAAAAAATTCCCAAACATTTATTAAACGAACCAGATCCTATTTTTGAATTTAATGCGGCTATCATTGACGCTACACACCCATATTGTATTGCTTACAAACCCAACTTTGCATTTTACGAAATGTACGGCTCACAAGGCATTCAAAGTTTAGAAAAAACCATTCGTTACATTAAAATAAACTACCCCGATATGTTTATCATCGCAGATGCAAAACGCGGGGATATCGGCAACACCTCTGAAAAATACGCCCAATCTGTTTTTGAAAAATTAAACTGCGATGCTATCACCGTCTCTCCCTATATGGGAAAGGACTCTGTCCTCCCATTTCTGAAATATCCTGATAAATGGACTATTATTCTAGCCCTCACCAGCAATGAAGGATCCGCCGACTTTCAATTGATGTCCTGCAAAAACAATCTGCCTCTTTACCAATTAATAATTAAAAAATCAAAAGAATGGGGAACACCTGAAAACACTATGTTTGTAATCGGGGCAACACACCATCCGGAAATTTTTTCTACCATTCGCCCAATTATTCCGGAACACTTTATTTTAATTCCCGGCATTGGTGCACAAGGGGGCGAGTTAGAGCAAGTATGTCATTATACCTTAAACAACGAAATTGGTATCATTGTCAACGTGTCAAGAAACATCCTTTATGCAGATAATAATGAAAACCTTGCTTTGGCAGCCCAAATTCAAGCACAATACTATCAACAAAAAATGGAACAAATTCTTAAGAGTAAAAACCTTCTATGAACATTGGCATTGTTTGTTATCCAACTTTTGGTGGAAGTGGTGCGATAGCGACTGAATTGGGTAAAGCGCTGGCAAACAAAGGACATAAAGTGCATTTTATTTCATACAATCTTCCTTTCAAACTGAATCACTTTAATGAAAACATCATCTATCACGAAGTCGATTGGTACGAATATCCTTTATTTGAATACCAACCCTACGAATCCGCACTAACCAGTAAAATTGTAGATGTCGCACTCTATGAAACATTAGATGTTTTGCACGTACACTATGCTATTCCACACGCTTCTGCAGCTTACATGGCAAAACAAATCTTAAAATCTAAAAAAATTCATCTTCCATACATTACTACACTCCACGGCACAGACATTACCCTTGTCGGAAAAGACCCCTCTTTTGAACCTGTCATTCGTTTCTCATTAAACAATAGCGATGCCATTACCGCCGTCTCCAAATCCTTAAAAAAAGAAACACTACAAACTTTCAAAATTGACAACCATATAGAAGTCATTCATAACTTTATAGATTTCAATAACCTTCAACACATCAAACAAAACACACACTGCTGCATCTCTAATAAATCACCCAATGAAAAAATTCTGATGCACATCTCTAACTTCCGTAAAGTAAAACGAATTGATGATGTCGTCAAAGTTTTTGCCATCGTTCGGAAAAAAATACCTTCCAAACTTTTACTGGTAGGCGATGGACCCGAAAAACCTTTCATTGAACGACTGGTCAGAGATTTAAAATTACAGCAAGACGTTGTTTTCACCGGCAGAATTGCAGAACCATTAGAAATTTTAGCATCCGCAGATGTATTCTTACTACCCAGCGAAACCGAAAGTTTTGGTCTATCAGCATTAGAAGCCATGGCATTAGGAATACCCGTCATCAGTAGTAACAGCGGTGGAATCACTGAAGTAAACATACATGATAAGACCGGCTTCACCTGCCCGGTAGGCGATGTTACCGGCATGGCCAATTATGCTATAGAACTTTTAAAGAATAATGAAAAATACGCTCAATTCAAAAAGAATGCTATTGAACAAGCCAAAAAATTTGACGTGAAATGGATATTACCCAAATATTTAAATCTATATGATAAAGTGATAAAATAATTTTCGTACTACACCAAAAAACAGATAATGTAAATAGCATAGTTCTGTACAATATTTTCATTTAATCATCCACAAAATCCAATAGCAGAAAGAAACAGCCCGCACCACGAATAACAACATTTTGGAGATAGAAACTTTTTTCAATTAAATAACTTGGGATTATTATTCGTAAATTTCAGCAAAAAATTTATGAACCCCTGGATACAACTTTTACAAATTGTTTTACCTTCTTTATTAACAGCAGGTGTTATCTTTTTTATTGTACGAGAATTCTTTAAGTCCGAAGAAAAAAGAAAAGAAATGGAATTAAAAAAACAACTGAGTAACCAAATCACACCAATGAAAGTACAGGCCTACGAACGAATGGTTATTTTTTTAGAACGACTCAATCCCACTTCATTAGTCATTCGCGTAAACAAACAAAATATGACCAACAAACAATTACACCATACACTCATCCACACCATCAAGCAAGAATACGAACATAATCTCTCACAACAACTTTTTATCTCCTCCGGCGCATGGGAACTCATTAAAACAGCCAAAGAAGAAACAATAAAAATTATCAACATCGCCTATTCAAAAGTACAACCCGACAACTCAAGCAATGAACTTTCCTTAACTATTGTCAATATGATTAGTTCAATAGACAAAAAACTACCCCACGAAATTGCATTAGAGTATCTTAAAAAAGAAGCTACACAATTTTTGTAAAAAGCAATCATTATGAAACTCTTTGAAGAATTTTCTCCCTCTACTGCAAAAGATTGGGAAGA
>CAZNVL010000001.1:18604-84380 GCA_964576565.1 uncultured Flavobacteriaceae bacterium
GAAATTTTTAATAACATATCCCTTCCCCACATCTACACAAACATTAATATCTCTTTTGATGCCATCCGTTTATTAAAAAAATTAGAAACCACCTATACTTCCATCAATCCTTTTACACAACAAAAATTATGTTACATCCATCTGGATCCCATTTTCTTATTTGAAAAATTTGGTGAGTGGCATATGGATAAAGAATCTGATCTAAATGTTTTACAAACCCTTCATCACATTCCAGTCAATGCCACACTCTATAAAGAAGCCGGCGCCAATGTGATTCAGGAACTCTTCTATACACTAGCGCATCTCAATGAATATCTCTATTTTTTAGAACAAAAAAACGCACTCCATTCATTCCGCCACATCCATATTCAGACCTCTATAGGCAATTCTTTTTTCACAGAAATCGCTAAACTCAGAGCATTAAGAATTTTAATTCAACATCTGCTCAAAGAATATAAACATTCAGCGGAGTTGTACATTCACGCTCAAACCAGTTTAATCAACAAAAGTTATTTAGACCTTTACAATAACTTAATCCGGACAACAACAGAATCGATAAGTGCCCTATTCGGCGGTGCCAATGCCATCTCCATTTTACCTTACGATTATCCTTTTAATAAAATTTCGGACTTCTCTTTAAGAATGTCAAGAAACCAACTTTTAATCATGAAAGAAGAAAGTTTCCTCAACAAAGTTGCAGATGTATCGTCTGGTAATCCATTTATTGAAAATTACACACAAATGTTGGTAGAAAAGGCCTATCAGGGATTTTTAGAAATAGAAAAAAAAGGCGGGCTTATCGCATTATTGGAAAGCGGAGAAATTCAAACTATCTTACAACAAACATTTGAAAACGAATTGCAACACTATATTACCAACAATGCCTTACTCATTGGTGTAAATAAATATCCTAATCCGCATCCAACAACCATCACAGAATTTTATTACAACATCCACCCTACTAATGCCCCAAAAGCTTTAATAAGTAAACGCTACGCCGAAGCATTTGAACATCAAAACTCAAACGTATGAGAAAACTTTTTTCAAATACAATCCAATACCCTTCTAACAAAGTCCCCTCCAACATTCATAAACACCTAACAGCCGAACAAATAGAAATCAAAAACCTCTACACATCTGAAGATCTGAAAGATTCAGAGCACCTTAATTTTGTGGCCGGCATTCCGCCCTTTTTACGCGGACCTTATTCCAGCATGTACACAAAAAGCCCCTGGACCATTCGTCAATACGCCGGATTTAGCACTGCCGAAGAAAGCAATGCCTTTTACAAAAAAAACTTAGCCGCCGGTCAAAAAGGATTATCCGTAGCATTTGATCTGGCCACACACCGCGGTTATGACAGCGATCATCCAAGAGTAGTAGGGGATGTAGGAAAAGCAGGTGTGGCCATTGACACCGTAGAAGATATGAAAATTCTTTTTGACCAAATCCCTCTGGATCAAATCAGCGTTTCAATGACCATGAACGGCGCTGTAATTCCTGTAATGGCATTTTACATAGTCGCTGCCGAAGAACAAGGTGTCCAACAAGAGCAATTAAGCGGTACCATTCAAAACGATATTTTAAAAGAATTCATGGTAAGAAACACCTACATCTATCCACCGGAAGCGTCTATGAAAATTATTGGAGATATTTTTGCCTATACGGCTCAACACATGCCAAAGTTCAATTCTATTTCCATCAGCGGTTACCACATGCAAGAAGCAGGTGCCACGGCCGATATAGAAATGGCTTATACACTGGCCGATGGACTTGAATACATTCGCACGGGATTAAAAGCGGGACTAACGATTGACGACTTTGCTCCACGGCTTTCGTTTTTCTGGGGAATTGGAATGAATTTTTTTATGGAAATTGCAAAGATGCGTGCCGCCCGAATGCTCTGGGCTAAAATAGTCAAATCATTTAATCCTAAAAATGAAAAATCCATGGCCCTTCGCACGCATTGTCAAACCAGCGGCTGGAGTTTAACCGCACAAGACCCTTTTAATAATGTAGCCCGCACCACTATTGAAGCATTAGCCGCTGTATTCGGACATACTCAAAGCTTACATACTAATTCCTTAGATGAAGCACTGGCCTTACCTACCGAGTTCAGTGCAAGAATTGCCAGAAACACACAACTCATTCTACAACATGAATTGAACATTACAAAAGTAATTGATCCATGGGGCGGCTCGTATTATTTAGAATATCTTACGCACCAGCTTGCTCACAAAGCATGGCAACTCATCCAGGAAATAGAACAACTCGGCGGTATGACCAAAGCCATTATGGAAGGTTTGCCCCAACGACGAATAGAAGAAGCATCTGCCTCTAAACAAGCACGAATTGATAGCAAAAAAGATATTATTGTCGGAGTAAACGATTATCTTATTGAAGAAAAAACTGAAATAGACATTTTGGAAGTGGATAATACAAAGGTGAGACAACAACAAATAGAACGTTTACAAAAAATCAAAAAAGAAAGAAATTCACAAGCCGTTGAAGAAGCATTAAACAATCTGACCAAGGCAGCTGCTTCCGGAAAAGGCAATCTGCTTGAATTATCTATCATTGCAGCACGACAAAGAGCCACCCTTGGTGAGATCTCTTATGCTCTTGAAAAAGTATACGGCCGCTATCAGGCCAGACCAAATACCATAACCGGTGTATATATGAACGCCTCTCATAATAAAAAAGAACTGGAAGCCCTTCGTGCTTTGTCAGATCAGTTCGCTCAACAAGCAGGAAGACGACCAAGAATCATGATTGCTAAACTGGGACAAGACGGGCACGACCGCGGTGCAAAGGTCGTCGCCACGGCCTACGCCGATATGGGTTTTGATGTAGATTTAGGACCGCTCTTTCAAACCCCGGAAGAAGCCGTTAAACAAGCCATTGAAAATGATGTACACATTCTGGCTATTTCCAGTTTGGCCGGTGGACACAAAACATTGGTGCCACAAGTCATACAGGAATTAAAAAAATACAAAAGGGACGATATTGTAGTCGTAGCCGGCGGTGTCATTCCTCCACAAGATTATGATTTTTTATACAAGGCAGGAGTAAAGTTTATTTTCGGTCCGGGCACTTCTAACCTATCTTCTGCTCAACAACTTTTAGAGTATCTGATAAAACATTTTACGGTTTAATCAATTGCAAACCCTTCCTCTTGTTCGATTTCTACTTATCCCTATTTACAAACTCTCTTTTTATTGAAAGTATTTAAATATATTTAGCCCCAAAAAATGTTTAATAAATTATTTGCAATAAAGTTGTTTGTTTTGCTAATAAGTTTCGTTTTTTTCTACAGTTGTAAAAACAAATTGAATATTCTCGCCCCCTATAAAGAATTAGTGAGTGTTTATGCTATATTAAATCCTCAGGAACAATACCAGTTTATTCGTATTAACAAAGTATTTGCCGGCGAAGGAAACGCTTACGATATGGCGCAAAACAAAGACACTATTAATTTTCCTGCAGGACAATTACAAGTTTCTCTTAAACGCAAAGTCAATGGAAGTTATGCACCAGTGGTAGTTTCTTCTACGATTATGGAATTATTTTTAAGAGACACTGTTTTATACACTCAAACCGGGACATTCCATAACGAGCAAAGATTTTATTACACAGATAAAAAAATTTATCCCTCCGGAACGTATGAACTATACATTAAAGATTTAAAGACAAATGCCAGTTTTACAGCTTCAACCACTATGATAGATAGTGTAAAACCCGGATACACTCAACCCTTAGCACCTCCTTACTATCCGGTTCCACCCAATCCAGGTAATCCTTCTTATTATTATTTAGACCTTAGCAATCTTACCATTGAAAGAGATGTACGCTTCTCAAGTGAACCCAATGCCTACATGTATGAAATGGAAGTACAGATGCACTATGTGGATTCGATGCTAAATAACACAACTATTCCTAAAATAGCTATCAATAAATACACCCCTATTTTTGCCAATTCACTCAATGGTGGTGAAAGCATGAAATTCACATACACCTCCAATCAATTACTCAATAGTTTTTATCTTTATATTTTAAATAATGATAACGATCCTAATATATTGTTCAGAAGAATTGTAAAGTTTGATTATATCATTTATGCCGCTAATTATGACTACTATGTGTTTTTACAATCCAATGTACCATCCTCCTCTATTGCCCAAGACAAACCAATTTATAGCAACATCTCCAACGGTGCTGTAGGTATTTTTGCTGCCCGTTCAAGAATTCATGTCAGCAAACATCCGTCCAACTCTTTTATTTATTTTTTGTCAACAACAAAACCTTTTTGTGATTTAAGATTCCTCAATTACGACGGAACAGTGTCTTCTATTTGTAATTAAATTTATACTTATTCATGATTGCCATTGTAGCAACTGACTTAAAAAACGGAATTGGTATTAAAAACCAATTACTCTGTTATTTGCCCGATGATTTGAAAAGATTTAAACAACTTACTTCTGGAAATGTGATTATTATGGGCAGAAAAACTTTTGAAAGCATTGGCAAAGCATTGCCCAACCGAATAAACATTGTACTCAGCGCTTCAGAAAATATCCATTCTCCAGATATTGTACAATATAATAACTTCCAAAAATTATTAAAAGACCTTCCACAAAAATTTTCTGATAAAAAAATTTTCATTATCGGTGGTGGACAAATTTATCAATTGTTTTATCCCTATATTCAGGAAATTCAAAGAACTTTAATTCATCATACTTTTAAAGCAGATGCTTTTTTTCCTTCCTTTGAAAACGATTTTAAATTAGTAGAAAGCACCTTTCATCCCGCTGATGAAAAACATTGTTATGACTTTGAATTTCAGGTGTGGAAACGAAAATAAGTTGATACAAAATTATTTTTTCAATTTGTCTTTAAAAATCTTTTCAAACTTCTCAACCTTCGGCTTAATGACCAATTGACAATAGGGCTTATTTGAATTCAAACGAAAATAATTTTTGTGATAATCTTCTGCCGGATAAAAATTTTTAAATGGCTCAACAGCCGTCACTACGGGCTTTCCAAAAACATTTTGCTGATTTAATTCCTGAATAATTTTTTCTGCTACTTGTTTCTGATGTTCATTATGATAAAATATCACAGAGCGGTATTGAAAACCTACATCTTCACCTTGTTTGTTTAAAGTAGTAGGATCGTGCACTTTAAAAAAAACTTCCAGCAGTTCTTCAAAAGAAATTTGCAATGGATCATACTGAATATGGGCCACTTCGGTATGTCCTGTATTTCCGTTACACACTTCTTCATAACTTGGATTCGGAACATATCCACCGGCATAACCAGGCACCACACTTATCACACCTTTTAGTTCCTGAAAAACCGCTTCTGTACACCAAAAACAGCCCATTCCCAAGGTAGTAGTTTCTATTTTTTTACTTTGCGCTTCCATCTCAGTTAGAAGTAAAAAGATTATGCCATAACGAATTAATCTCATTTTTTATCCTTGATTTTTGTGGCTTTTTCTACTCCTGAAAATTCAAAATGTTTTTTCAATTTGTCATTCTTCATAATTTTTATTTCCCCTTCTATGTTTTCATTTTCAATTTTACAAAAAAAAGTGGTTTCTTCTTTATCCTCATTTTTAAAGATGGCTTTTACTTCAAAATATCGAACTGGTGCTTCTGTAATAGAATCTACATAATTTGTATCTTTTTCAATTACATACTTCATCCAACTCATATTGAATTTATCATTCAAAAAATTACTAAATACTTTTCCATCTTTGAACTCCAGTTCATCTTTCATAATTTTATTGGCAGCCACACCATTCTTGATTTCTGTGATGTTGGTATTAAAAATTCTTTTATGTAACGGGTCCTTATCTTTATCCTTAAATACCGCGTAAATACTACATACTCCGACCATCCAAAAAAGCATTTTTTTCATAGTGTTCAATTTGGGGTAAATATAGTAAATTTAAAGCCAATAAAATGTATGCAACCCTTAGCAGAACGTTTGCGACCTAAACAATGGAAAGATTTAATTGGTCAATCACATCTTGTTGGGCCCAATGGAATACTGACAAAATTTCTACAACAAAAATTTATTCCTTCATTGATATTATGGGGACCACCCGGCGTTGGAAAAACCAGCATTGCTTCTTTAATTGCCAATGAATTAAATCGTCCTTTTTATTCACTATCTGCTATTAATTCAGGCGTAAAAGAAGTAAGAGAAATTTTAGAAAAATCTGAAAAAAATTTATTCCTGCAAAAAAACAGCCCTATTGTATTCATTGATGAAATTCACCGATTTAATAAAACACAACAAGATGCTTTATTATCTGCTGTTGAAAAGGGAATTATTACGCTCATTGGCGCTACTACTGAAAATCCTTCTTTTGAAGTGGTACCCGCTTTATTATCCAGAATGCAAGTATTGGTATTACATCATCTTCATAAAGAAGAATTACTTCAATTACTGAACAAAGCCATAAAAGAAGACAGTGTTTTATCACAAAAATCCATTGTATTAAAAGAAACAGATGCCTTAATGGCATTTAGTGGCGGCGATGCCAGAAAATTACTAAACGGATTAGAATACATTATACAACACTCGAATACTACAACTATTGAAATAACGAATGATTTAACCCGACCGCTTTTGCAAAATTCTATTTTATATGATAAGAATGCAGAACAACATTACGATGTTATCTCTGCTTTTATCAAGTCCGTTCGTGGTTCGGACATTGATGCAGCTTTATATTGGCTTGCCGTAATGTTGAAGGGTGGTGAAGATCCTTTATTCATTGCCCGGCGGCTCATCATTTTAGCCGCAGAAGATATTGGACTGGCCAATCCCAATGCCCTATTATTAGCCAATGCTTGTTTTGATGCGGTGCACAAAATCGGAATGCCCGAAGCACGGATTGTTTTATCTCAAACGACAATTTATTTAGCACAATCTCCCAAAAGCAATTCTGCTTACTTAGCCATTGATAAAGCGATGGAATTTATTCATAAAAATGGTATTCAACCCGTACCGCTTCACCTTCGCAATGCTCCTACGCAACTTATGAAAGAATTAAATTACAGTTTAGGATATAAATATCCTCACGATTATCCCAAACATTTTGTTGCTCCGCAATACCTTCCTGACTCTTTAACTCAAATAAAATTTTTTGAAGCATCCGAAAATGATAAGATTTCAAAAAAATAAATTTCTCATTCCATCGTTATTTTTGAATGTGTTTAATTCAAGTGAATTATCCTTTATATTTGCGTTTTTATCAAACCTTTATGCTAAAAAAATTTTTATCTATACTACTTTTGACTTATTTGAGTTGGCACGTTTATTCCCAACAAAATGAAGGAGCCGGTCAGAACTTACCCAATTTTTATCACAATAAATTACATTTTGGTTTTACGATTGCTTTTAATTCCACCGATTTCCGCATTCATACCAAACCTATTGCCCAACTACCCGATACTATTATAGATACCGTGCGTTATCAAATGAAAAATATCTATCATAAATCTGCTCCGGGCTTTGCTTTAGGAATTGTAAGTGATTTCCGATTGCACGATTATGTACGGCTGCGCTTTACACCCAACATTAGCTTTGCATCCAGAAGTTTGCAGTATTATTTGTATAACAAAAATGGCGACAGTTCTTTGGTATTTGAAAAGTCCGTTGAATCAACCTTTTTAATTTTTCCATTAGAAATAAAAATTCAATCCAAACGTGCTTTTAATTTTAGTGCGTATGTAATTGGTGGCGGTGGATATGCTATGGATCTTGCCGGAAATAAAAAATCACAAGGTACTTCTGGCAGTGGGAATATCTTAGATAATAGTGTGGTAAGATTATATAGAGATGATTATTTTTATAGTGGTGGTGGTGGCGTCGATTTTTACCTGAAATACTTTAAGTTTGGATTAGAGATTAAAATTTTAGCAGGCACTCGTAATTTGCTCTATCAAAGAAATAACATCTTTTCTCAAAAAAGTATTGACAAGGTCAATTCCCGAATGGTGGTATTTACGCTCACCTTTGAAGGGTAAACGTTTTCTTTCTCAGCATTAGAACTTACTTCTCAAGCGACTTCTGCTTCTTTTATACTTAAAGACATAACCACCCTTTAATTGTATAGAAAAATAAGAATCTTTTTGTTTAGAATCGCCTCTTTGAGCCGGATTGCCTGCTCCATCAGGTTTAGAAAAACCGGGAATATTACCTAAACTTTTATCTGCCATCTCTGCCGATTTAGGCCCATAAGCGGCTGCTAATTTTCCTGGATCGTAATAAACGGTGCTTACATCATCAATATAATCCGTAAATGTTTTTCTCCAGTTAATTTCAAATCCCACTGTCCATTGTCTTTTAATGTACATATTCATTCCTATACCCATTGGAATAGCAATAGAGAAATTACTGTACTGTTTTGGGCCACCCGGTAATCCTTGTCCTTCTGTGTGTAAGGGTCTTAACGGTATCCAGGCACCACTTTTATCTTGCCCCTTTGGATTATAGTAAAACCCACCTATACCAATAAATCCAACCCACTCTGTTTGAATTCCTTTCATTCTTCTGCGAAATGTTTTTTTAATACTGTAACGACTGGTCACTCTGTTGGCAAAGTAGGCAAATTCTATTCTTGCCGCTAATTCAAAAATATTCGATTTAAAATTTAAATTTCTCTCATGTCGGAAAGGTTCCTTAGTAAATTTATCGTCTCCTTTTAAGATTAACCAATTAAATGTAGAAACAAGATTCAACCATTTCTGAAGTTTATACTTATACCCTATCCCCATAGCCGTTCTCGTGATTTGAAAATCATAATCTACCGGCGAATAATCAGTACCTACTTTATCTAATCCTCCTAAATCACCTAAAAATCCAGAAGCCCCCATTTGCACAAAAACTTCTTTTCGTATTTTTTTCCAGTCATTGGGTCGGGCAAAGTTTTGTGCCATTGACACTCCAAAAAAACCTCCTACATAAAAAAATAAAAATAGCAGATAAAATTTATTCATTATTAGTTTTTTGGCGTTCAAATGTACATAAATTTTTTTACTAAAAAATACAAATTGTTATCTTTTTAATACATTGATAATATCAGCGGCTTTTTCAAGCGTTTCTTCTTTTTTAGCAAAACAAAATCGTAGTAAATGATAATCCTTTTTATCGTGATAAAACACAGACATAGGAATAGATGCTATTTTATATCTTTCTATTAACTCAACCGCAAACTCTGTATCACTTTTTCTACTGAGTCCAGAGTAATCTAATAACACAAAATAAGTGCCAGCTGGTGGGATTATTCTAAATCCTGAAGATTGTACAAGCGATAAAAAATAATCTCGCTTTTTCTGATAAAATGTTTTGAGTGTCCAATAATTCTTCGGATCACTTAAATATTCAGCAATTGTTTTTTGTAAAGGATGATTCACTGCAAAAACCAGATATTGATGCACTTTTCTTAATACATTCATAATTTTTGTTGGTGCAACAAGATAACCTATTTTCCATCCAGTCGTGTGAATGGTTTTTCCAAAAGAAGATACCATAATACAACGCTCAAAAAGTGCATCATACTTTAATACAGATTCGTGCTGTCTGCCATCAAAAATAATATGTTCGTATACTTCATCGCTCAAAATAATTATGTTAGTATCTTTCGTAATGTCCATTAAGCATTGCAGGTCTTCCTTACTCAATATACTTCCGGTAGGATTATGTGGTGAATTAATAATAATCATTTTGGTTTTAGAAGAAATTTTGTCTTTCACTTCATTCCAATCAATATTAAAATTCGGATATTTTAATTCACAATACACAGGGCTACCACCATTAACAATAACAGCCGGTGCATAACAATCGTACGCCGGTTCAAAAAGTATAACTTCGTCCCCGGATGAAATAAAACTTGCAATGGCTGTGTAAATGGCTTGTGTGGCGCCTGCTGTAACAGTTATTTCAGTATCCGGATTAAGTTCTCTATGATAACAATCTAAAACAATATCTCTGACTGTCTCTCTCAGTTCAATGCAACCCGGCATTGGGGCATACTGCTGAAAGGAAGAAGAAAAATATCTTCTTGCGATTTCCAAAAGTACCGGATCAGGATCAAAGTCAGGAAAACCTTGAGATAAATTAATCGCATTGTGCTTTTGAGCCAATGCACTCATCACCGTAAAAATAGTCGTCCCAAAATGTTCTAATTTATCTTTTAACAACATACTCTATGCTTCTGCAACTTTTTCCTGATAAACAGAAGATTTAGGGCTAAGTCCTAATATTGCAAATAGCCATTTATCCTGATTAAAATCATTGTTAGGCGTAGTCAACAATTTTTCTCCTGCAAAAATAGAGTTGGCGCCTGCTATAAAGCATAAGGTCTGCGCTTCAGCAGATAATTCAATTCTTCCGGCAGACAAACGCACCATTGACTTCGGTAAAACAATCCTTGTAGTAGCAATCATCCTTACAAGTTCCCAAACAGAGACTTTTGCTTGATTTTCTAAAGGTGTGCCCTTCACCGGCACCAAAGTATTTATCGGAACAGATTCCGGGTGCGGATTAAGTAAATTTAAGGTGTACAACATACCGATTCTATCTTCTTCACTTTCTCCCATTCCAATAATTCCACCAGAGCATATTGTTAGTCCTGCTTTTCTCGCATTTTTCAGAGTATTTAATCTATCTTGATAATTTCGGGTAGTGATTATTTTATTGTAATATTCTTCCGATGTGTCAATATTGTGATTGTAAGCGTATAAGCCGGCTTCTGCTAGTTTTTTTGCTTGCTCTTCATCAATCCTGCCAAATGTTGCACATACTTCTAATCCTTCATTGGCAATCATTCGCACCATTTCTAATACCTTATCAAAATCTTTGTTATTGCGAACCTCCCTCCATGCAGCCCCTAAACACAAGCGGCTGATACCATTTTCTTTCGCATAATTAATTTGTCCTCTCAACTCCTCCGGTTCCATTAGTTTATGTACCTTAATCTCTGTTTGATACTTTACCGACTGCGGACAATACGCACAATCTTCCGGACATCCACCGGTTTTAATAGACACTAAGGAACTGATTTGAACTTCCCGCACATTAAAATTTTGTCTATGAACTTCCGCTGCACGATGTATTAATTCTATTAATGGTAAATGGTAAATGGCTTTAATTTCTTCTTTTGATAAGGATTGCATAATTGCTTATTTTAATTTTAATCTGTTTATCTTTCGTTTTATTTTGTGTTAATAAAAGATGTTTTCCTTCTTTTGAAAAATTTTCTTTTGATTGTTCCAGAATATTCCTATTGAAATCATATTTTTTCTTCGTAGTAATCAATCATAAGCCCATCTAATGGATGTACCTGAATAAGTCGTTTCTCGCTGTTTTCAAATTCCAGTATAATTTCATCGCATAAATAATGTTGTGTTTCTTTATCTTTTGATAACCGTACTTTAGTAAGTTTGGTATTTACCACATCTTTCCATATTTTAGTAGCATTGGCATTTACTCTAAATAATTTTATTTTTCCTCCAAATTCCTTCTCTAATAATGCCTTTTCTTCTTCAAAATGATAGTGAATAGACATTAATCCTTCTTGTGTTTCATTTCCGGTCAAAGCAATAACATTTCCATCTGAAAAAACAAATTCTATAGCATCTATCACATCCACCGGCTCTTTTGGATTCACAGCATTTAGCCACAGGTAACAGATAACCTCTGATAAGGTTTTACCTTGTATAATCACCAGTTCATTTAAAGTTCTGTCATCAATAATATTTAATTTACCAGATTTTGAAGTATTCATAGCACATTCCTTATGCAAATTTTCTCTCAAATTCTTTCATCACCTCTATCAACACTTTCACACTTTCAATAGGCAAGGCATTATACAACGATGCTCTGTATCCTCCTACATCCCTGTGTCCTCTGATACCACTGATGTTTGCTTCTTTCCACATTTTATCAAATTCAGATTCTAATGTTTCATTTTTCAAACGGAAACAAACATTCATTGTGCTTCTGTCTTCTTTACTTGTTACAGTTCCTTCAAATAGTGTATTTCTGTCAATTTCTTGATATAATAATCTGGCTTTCTCGTTGTTCATTTTTTCAATAGCAGATACCCCACCTATTTTTTTCAACCATCTCAATGTGAGCAATACAACATACACAGGGAATACCGGTGGTGTATTAAACATACTACCTGCTTTTATATGTGTTTTGTAATCCAGCATAGTTAATAATCCTGTTTTACTTTTTTCTACAAAATCTTTTCGTATCATAACCATAGTGGCTCCGGCAGGCCCCATATTTTTCTGTGCACCGGCGTAAATCAAAGCAAATTGACGGGCATCTACTTTTCTTGAAAAAATATCGGATGACATATCGCAAATTAATGGCACACGCACCTTTGGAAATTCTTTGTACTGTGTTCCATAAATAGTATTGTTAGAAGTGATATGCAAATAATCCAAATCATCCGGCACCAGGTAATCTTTAGGAATATACCCAAATTTTTTATCTTCCGAAGATGCCACAACCAACGTATTTCCTACTTTTTGTGCTTCTTTAATGGCCTTGCTTGCCCAAACGCCAGTATTGATATACCCCGCTTTCGTTTTCAAAAAATTATACGGCACCATGGCAAATTGTAAACTAGCACCGCCACCTAAATAAATTACCTCATATTCATCAGAACTTACTTCAAAATGCTCTAAAACAAGATGTCGTGCTTCTTCCATTACTTTTTCATAGTTCTTGCTTCGATGCGAAATTTCTAAAAGTGATAAATTTAAATTGTCAAAGTTAATACACGCTTCTGCTGCTGCTCTTAAAACTTCCTCTGGCAGTATGCCGGGACCAGCACTAAAATTATGCACTTTTACTTTTTTTGAAACATCTGTTAGCATACAAAAAATTTTTGCTCAAAGTTAGTAAATTATTTGGCATCAGTTTTTTGTTGGATTTTTCTTGTAATACCACGTTGGTTTGGTTTGATTCCCCTTAAACGCAGCGCTGAAATAGAAACTAATCTTTATTCCTACAATCATACTCTGTTCACGATATTCAGCATACACATCACAGCCCATTCCCAGATCATATTTGAACTTGTAATACCCTTGAATAGAGGAATAATAATTCATCCCAAAATAGTTATTTTGAATTGTATAAGAAGAATCTGTCGTAATTTTTCCGTTTACATAAAACGTTTCATCTTTATAACCACCACCGTATGTTACACCAATTGGATTCAATATAAAAACAAATTTTAATCCTTCTGATTTTATGACAAATGGTGAAAAATTAAAATTAAAATAACTCACCACAAGATCTTTTTTATTTGGATAAACTATTGTTTCCCTCCCCTTTATTCGATTTAATCCTATCTGAATATAACACTCTCTAAAAGTGTGAAAGTTAAAATTCAACGACAAGCCCTTCATCACACGGTGTATAGTGTTAGATGTAAAATACCCCGTCCCTAAAGTAGCAAAGCCGGCATTCAGTTTATAGATTTTGTTATCGTATAAAATTTTCTTAGGAACACTGTCGATAAAAATGGTATCTACTTTATGCTTTTGCTGTGCATAAAAAATGAACACACACTGAAACTGGAGAATAAAAATCCCAACTCTCAACCAATAACATCTATTATTATTACAGTGAAACTTCAATTTTTTTGAACGCAAAGTAAATAAACAATTAGCATAAACACCAATCAATGGGTTCAATACCTTTGCTCTTCAGATACTCATTTGCTTTGCTGAAATGCCGGCAGCCCAAAAAACCCGTCCTTGCCAATGGTGAAGGATGAGAAGCCGTCAGAATCAAATGTCTGTTTTTATCTATCCAATCCATTTTTCCCATTGCCCACTTTCCCCAAAGCATAAATACCACATGTTGCTTCCCATCAGAAATGGCTTTAATACTTGCATCTGTAAACTTTTCCCAACCGATATTTCTATGACTACCCGGCTGATTCCTTCTAACAGTAAGAGAAGTATTCAGTAAAAAAACCCCTTGCAAAGCCCACTTTTCAAGATTTCCACTTTTGGGTATAGGACAACCCACATCATCGTGCAATTCTTTGAAAATATTCTGTAGGGAAGGAGGGATCTTAACACCATCATTGACAGAAAAACACAAGCCATTCGCTTCGCCCGGATTATGATAAGGATCTTGCCCTAATATAACAACTTTGACTTTCTCAAATGGTGTAAAATTATATGCTGCAAAAATTCGGTTGCCCGGCGGATAAATCTCGTAAGTTTGCTTTTCTTGTAACAATAGTTTTTTCAATTCAACAAAATACACACTTTGAAATTCTTTTTCCAAAACCTTTTTCCAACTTTCTTCTATCTTAGGATTAATCTGAAACGAGGTAGTCATTTCTGTAGTCATAAAAATTACCAATGTCCGCAAAATTGAAAAAAAATTTGCTCATTATTTTTATTCTCTTTACTTTTGTACTCTCAAATTAAAATTTTTCACCATGAAAAAACTATTTTCTTATTTTATTGTTCTGTGTTTTCTTATGGCAGCATTTCAACTCACTTCATGCAAATCACACGAAAAATGCCCCGCTTACTCTAAAACACAAACCACCAACTCAGACAACAATATTAAAAATGTTTAATTTTTTCCACATTCTTTTTTGGAAAAATTATTTTTTGACAAAAAATAATTTCAATATATTGCCGCCGTCAAAAAAATAAATTCATTTCTATGAAAAAAAATTCTTTACTCATATTTTTGATTTGTTCCTTACTAACACAAGCCCAGCAAGATCCGCAAATCACTCAGTTTATGTATTCTAAACTGATTTACAATCCCGGTTATGCCGGCACCAGTGATGCGCTTTGTGCTACTTTGCTCGGCAGAAAACAATGGGTAAATTTTCCCGGAGCACCTACCACATTTTTATTAAGCGCGGATATGCCTGTCATGAACCTACCCATCGGGGCAGGGCTAAACATCATGTCTGACCAGATTGGTGCCATGAAAACATTATATGCCCGTCTTGCTGTTGCTTACAACAAACAAATTGGAGCAGGTAAACTCGGAATCGGTATTGACGCCGGAATTCTGCAAAACCAATTGGCAGAAACATGGATTGTGCCGGAACCCGGCAAAGTAGATAACAGTATCCCCGGGAATTACACCAGCGGCACTCAAAATATTACTAATCCTGATTTAAACAAAACTTCGTATGATGTAAGCTTTGGTGTGTTTTACGGCATCCCTAATAAAATGTACGTAGGCATTGCTTCCACACATCTACCGGCTCAAACATTAAAAGCCGGCGATGCAAAATATATCCTTGCCAGACACTATTATATCATGGCCGGCTATACTTTTGAACTCAATCCATTTAACAGCATCATCCCAAATGTAAACATTAAGTCCGATGGCGCTACCTCTACCATAGACATCAATCTTACCTACCTATATAATAATATGTTTTGGTTAGGTGCCACTTATAGAGCACAAGATGCCATTGCCCCAATGTTAGGAGTTAAATTATTAAAAGATAAAAGTTTAAAAATCGGATATGCCTTTGACTACACCATGTCAAAACTTAAAGGTTACACATCCGGCACCCATGAAATCATGTTATCTTATTGCTTTAATATCAAAAAACAAAAAACACCTACCGTTTACGGTAATGTGAGATTTTTAGATTAAACTAAAAATTTATTAGATTAAACTAAAAACTTAAATGTAACATTTTAGAATCTTATGCATTATATTATGCAAATACTCAAAATTAAAGTCAATAAATTATGAAAAAGATATTTCTTATATCCTTATTGATAGCCATCATTACAGGATGTAATAAAAGAACTGCTGAATTAGTGGGTGTACAACCCCGAGAACAATGGTATCAGCCAGACCCTTATGGAATGCTTTATATTCCACTCGGTAGTTTTCACATGGGACCGAGCGACGAAGAAACTACCATGGCACATACATCTAGAAGCAGAATGGTATCTGTTCAATCTTTTTATATTGATGACTCTGAGATTTCTAACAACGAATACAGACAATTTGTATATTGGGTCAGAGATTCTATTGCCCGTCGTTTATTAGCAAATGGCTCTAATGCCGATGCACAAGAATTTCAAATTCCACAGGAAGATTTTCTTTCTGTATGGCCGGAATATAAAGGCGACCAAAACCTACCTGAATTTTATATTAATTGGGAAACCAAAATCAACTGGGCGAGTGACGATGAAGATTATAGAAATGACTTACAACCGCTTTACATACCAGAAGTGGAACGCTTTTACAACAGAAAACAAATTGATACCAGAAAATTAAATTACGAATATTACAGAATAGACATTCGTTTAGCTGCTCAAAAATCCAACCGCTTTATACCCAATAAATCTCCCGATGTTTGGGATGCTGCCCATGAATATAAAAAAGCAGAATACATCAATGGTATTACTCTAAACGATGGACAAAACGGACAACCCGGTACACCTACCACTCCTGTCGGCGATCCGGCAAAAGACAATAAAACATTAGGAGCATACAACGTAAAAGATCAAGTATCTGTTGGACAAGGAAACTATATCCTGAGAGAAAGAAATGGCGTAGATCGATCTGTCTTTATTGTAAAAGACATTATTAACGTATACCCTGATACATTGGCATGGGTGCATGATTATACCTACTCATTTAACGAACCTCTTACCAACATGTATTTCTGGCATCCTGCTTATGATAATTATCCTGTGGTTGGCATTACATGGAAGCAAGCCAGAGCATTCTCCATCTGGCGCTCGCTCTTATTAAATAATTATTTAATCGGAAGCGGACAAAGCATCGTCAATGATTTTCGTTTACCTACCGAAGCAGAATGGGAATATGCCGCCAGAGGTGGTTTAAAACTTTCCCCATATCCTTGGGGTGGCCCTTACATTCGTAATGCCCGCGGATGCTTTTTAGGAAATTTCAAACCCATGAGAGGTTCTTATATCGATGACGGTGGATTTCACACGGTGTATATTTATTCCTACAATCCAAATGATTATGGTATTTATTGTATGGCAGGAAATGTAGCCGAATGGACCAGCAATGCTTTTGATGAATCTGCTTACGATTTTTCACATGACCTTAACCCCGATTATGTTTATGAAGCACAAGATAAAGAAGCCAATGTACTTAAAAGAAAAGTTATCAGAGGCGGAAGCTGGAAAGATGTGGGTTTTTACCTTCAAACATGGGCCAGAACTTATGAATATCAGGATACAGCCAAGTGCTATGTTGGCTTCAGAAATGTTATGACTTATCTTGGCAGAGCCAAGGGAGATGAGTTATAATAAATTTTCATAACCTAAAAAACAACTTCTAAAAAATCACTAATTTAAAAAACAAGTACTATGAGCAAACTACCAAAAGTAAAAGGGTTCAAAAAATTCTTACACATCTTTTCTTCAGCAGGTGCCTCTGTTGTAATTGCCGGCGCTCTTTTTAAGATCATGCACTGGCCGGGCTGGGACGTAATGTTAGTTACAGGTATGCTTACAGAAGCGGTTATATTTATATTATTTGCCTTTGACATCCCGCATGAAGAATACGACTGGACACTGGCTTACCCCGAATTAGCCGGAATGGGTACAGAACACACTGAAGAAGAAAGCGGGCTTACGCCTACTCAGCAATTAGATTTGGCGCTTGAAAACGCTAAAATCGGGCCAGAATTATTGCAAAGTTTAGGAGAAGGACTTTCTAAATTATCCGAAACTGCCAGACAAATAAGTGATATATCCAATGCACAATTAGCGACTAATGAGTATGTAGACAGTGTTAAAACTGCTGCCAGAAATGTAAGTAATCTTGCTGAAACATACTCTAAAGCAGCCGAGAGTATGAGTTCTTTAGCTAACACAGATGCTGGCCAGCTTGGTGAAAATGTAAATGAGGTAAGTGAATCATTAAGCAAATTTTCAAAGAATGTAGCCGCCCTGAATGCTACTTATGAAATTCAATTACAAACCACCAAAGATTCTCTGGATAATGTAAATCAGTTTTATGGAAATCTGGAAGAATTATTAAGAAATATTACCGATGCCGCATCAGACACTAAAAAATACAAAGAAGAAATGAGTAGCTTAACAAACCATTTATCTGCACTCAATACGATTTATGGTAACATGCTCAACGCTATGAGCTATAAACCTGTGAATCAATACTAATCTTTATCTTTAATTGAAAATAATTTTAGAACTAAAAACATACTACAATGGCAGGCGGTAAAGAAACACCCAGACAGAAGATGATCGGGATGATGTATCTCGTGCTCACAGCTCTATTGGCATTAAACGTTTCCAAACAAATCCTGAAAGGATTTATTACGGTAAATGAAAGTATAGAAACAACCATTATTAACCTCGAAGAAAATAACAAACGGGTCATCGAAGGATTTAAAGCAGCTGCGGATAACAACCCGGCCGCTAAACCTTATTATGATAAAGCATTAGAGGCCAAAAAAATGATTGAAGAAACTGTTAAGTATTTTGAAACAACAAAATTTGAAGTCATTAAAAAAACGGATCAAGTACCTAATGTCGACAGAAGCTATAAGCTAAGTTTAGATAAAGGTAAAATTGACGATTATGACACACCCACCGGAATGCTTATCGGGTCCGACCCAAGCAAAATGATTGATGGTGAGTATACTGCCAAAGGATTAAGAAAAAAACTTGAGAAATTAGTAAATGATTTGACTAATCTTGTAGATGGTATGCAACAAAATCAAAAAACTCAATTTTTGAAAGAGGACTATGAACAAATCAAAAAGAAAATTCAAAATTTAAAACCAAAAGATAGTGATGTGATAGAAGAAGGTTTAAAACAAACCTGGGAAATTGCAAACTTTAATCACCTTCCAATGGCAGCAGTCGTTACTAATTTAAACAAAATGATTGCCGATATGCGTAATGCCGAAGCGGAAATTTATCAGGTATTTGCTGCTGCTTCCGGCAAAGTCGCTTTAAAATTTGATAAACTTTCTGCCAAAGTGATTGCTCCATCTTCTTATATCCAATCCGGCCAGCAATACAAAGCAGACATATTTTTAGCTGCTTCATCCAGTGCCATGACACCAGACATGATGGAAGTACTCGTGGGAGCTGAATATGACTCTATTACTAAACAATTAAAATCCCCAGGTACTCCTATTAAAATTGAAGATGGAATGGGCAAATACGAAGTACAAACTGGAGGACAAGGCGAACAAACACTTAAAGGGGTTATTAAATTCAAAAAACCTACTGGTGAATATGAGTATTATCCTTTCTCAACAACTTACATGGTAGCTGCTCCATCTGTAGCAGTTGAGCCAGAGAAAATGAACGTTTTTTATATCGGAGTTGAAAATCCAGTTGTTGTTTCAGCTGCCGGTGTTTCACCTACTGACTTACAGGTTTCCATAAGCGGAGGGGGGGGTAAAATTATGCCTAAAGGCGGTGGAAAATATATTGTTACAGTATCTTCTCCCGGTGAATGTAAGATCAGTGTTTCCGCTAAAACAAAAGATGGTGTTAAACCCCAAGGTCCACCAAAAGTATTTCGTGTGAAAAAAATCCCTGATCCTTTACCAAAATTAGGTGGAAAGCCCGCCAACGGTGTAATGGAAATGCCCAAACTACAAATAGGCTCAATTGGTGGTGTGGGTGCAGAAATTCCAGGATTTGATTTTGATGTAAAATTTCCTGTTATTGAATTTACATTTAGTGCTGTTGTAAAAGGATCTTTAAAAGAATTTAAATGTTCTGGTGCCAATCTTTCTCGGGAAGCAAAAGCCGTTCTACAATCATTAGCGCCCGGTGGAAAATGTTATTTTGAAAATATCAAAGTAAAAGCACCCGATGGTTCTATCAGAACTTTATCTACTGTATCCTTGAAAGTAAAATAAATACTATGAATACATTCGCACGGCTTTTATCTAAAATACCTCTTTTAATTGTTTACCTACCCCTTATATCTGTTGCCCAACAAGGCGTTTTCAAACCAGGCGACTATAGAGACGGTATTTATGAAAAAGAAAATTCCATTAACCGAAAATTTATCCCTTACACCTTTCTGAGAGAAGCAGATGTGGCCTACAAGAAAAGAATCTGGCGAGAAATTGATTTAAGAGATAAAATAAATCTGGCTCTTTATTATCCGATTGATTATGCCTCTTCTGAAACAAGAATTTCTCTTTTTCAATTATTAAAAAGATATGCTATCAATGGACAAATTATTACTTTTTCTGATGAACAATTTCTTATACCCCTTCAGGTTTCAGATGTAAAAACAAAATTTTCAAAATGTGACTCTATTGAAGAAAGTACGTTCGATGCAAACGGAAACGAAGTATTGACAAAAACATGGCAATGCGACTCTTTATCAATCCTCAGAAATGTCTTAAAATACGGCATTAAAGAAGATTGGTTTTTTGATAAGCAACGTTCCGTATTAGATGTGCGTATTCTTGGACTTCAGGCCAATGTATATGTTGAAGAAAAAGAAACCTACAAAGATCTTTTTTGGGTATATTTTCCTGCCTGCCGGCCATTCTTTGCAAAACACGAAGTATTTAATCCAAAAAATCCTTCTGAAAACAGAACCTTTGAAGATATTTTCTGGAAAAGACAATTTAATAGCACTATCATAAAAGAAGAAAATGTGTATGACCGATTATTATTAGAATATTTAAAAGGTATAGATAATCTCCTGGAAGCAGAACGAATCAAAAATGATATGTTCCGCTGGGAGCACGACTTGTGGCATCTGTAAAAAATTTTGTTTTCAATATTTTATCTTATGAAAAAATTTCTCTTAATCTGCGGTATTATTTCTTTAATGCTTACATCTTTTTGTAATGCTCAACGCAACCAAACTAAACCACAAACAGTGGAAACACCTACCAACCAAAATCCTAAAATAAAAAAATTAACTTTTCGTCTCATTGTTTCCTTTACCAGCCACGCTTCAGGAATTGACTTTGAAAAATATGATGCTATCATCAAATACATTCAATCGCACCCTAAAAAGCCCAAATACAAACTCTATGGTTGGGGAAGAGAAGGTGAAGTGGATATTTGTATGAAGCTGAAAGAATTAAAAAAATCGGAAAGAAAAGCATTTATTGAAGAAATCAAAAAACTGGCACAAGGTTCAGATAGAGTGTTTGTCAATACGAATGTAACTAAAGAATTTATTACAGAAAAATTAAAAGACCCGCAATAAAACTTTTAATGTTTTTTTCTGTTTAAATTTTTAACCTTAACCCTGCTTAAAAAACAGGGTTTTTTATTTTAATTTGCCGCCAAAAATAAAACTATGAAAAAAGTAATTAAAATTTCTGTTATCGTAATTGCAGTATTATTAGTTGCACTAATTTCTTTACCTTTTATTTTCAAAAACAAAATTATTCAAACTGTAAAAGATACGATTAATGAAAACCTTAATGCAAAAGTTGACTTCGGAAACTTTAATTTATCTATTATTTCCTCTTTTCCGGATTTCAAATTTGAAATAGAAAATGTATCCGTGGTAGGAATTAATGAATTTTCAAAGGACACATTGGCATTCATCAAAAAATTAGATTTAAACTTAAATCTAAAAAGCGTTTTGTCTGGCGATCAATACCAAATCAATAAAATAATCATCAACTCCCCTCGCATCAAAGCCATTGTACTGCCCGATGGAAAAGCCAATTGGGATATTGCTAAATCAGATACAACATCTTCTACACCCGAAGACACCTCTGCTTCAACACCTTTCAAACTTTCACTCAAAAAATTCAAAATTGAAAATGCTCACATTATCTACGACGACCAACAATCTAAAATGTATAGCGAACTGGCAGATTTGAACTATGATTTAAGCGGTGATTTTACTCAGGATATTTTTGATTTAATACAAACACTTTCTATCAAAGAACTGAACTTCAAAATGGACAACATTGCTTATCTCAATAAAGCAAAATTCAATGCCAAAGCCAATATGAATGCGGATATGAAACAAATGAAATTTACTTTCAAAGAAAATGAATTTAACCTCAATGAGTTTGTTTTAAAATTAGATGGATTCGTTGCAATGCCCAATGACAGCGATATTGTTTTAGACATTAAAACATCTACTGTAGACAATACTTTCAAATCCTTACTGTCCCTTGTACCGGCGGTGTATAAAAAAGAGTTTGCCGGGCTGGAAGCATCTGGTAAAGTAAGTTTTTACGCCGATGCAAAAGGTACTTACAACAATCATTCCTATCCCTCTTTTAATGTGCAACTCGTAGTGAATAATGGAAGATTCAAATATCCTTCTTTGCCCAAATCCGTCAATAACGTCAATATAGATTTAAAAATAAATAATCCTTCCAATGTATTAGATAAAATGGTGATTGACTTAAATAAATTTCATCTGGAAATGGCCGAAAATCCAATAGATGCCAAAGCACTTATTAAAACACCAATTTCTGACCCTGATTTTGATGTCTTTGTAAAAGGAAAAATTAATTTATCTTCTGTAAAAGAATTTATTCCTCTTGAAAAAAGCGATAACCTGAATGGTATCATCACATCCGATATTGAATTGGCTGGAAAAATGAGTGCTGTAGATAAAAAACAATACGACAAGTTCAAAGCCAACGGAAAACTTGAAATCAGCGATATGTTGTACCAAACACAATCGCTTCCTTATTCTGTGAATCTTAAAAAAATGTTGCTCAACTTTACCAATCAATATGTTGAATTATCCGAGTTTTCTGCCCTTGTGGGAAAATCTGATTTTAACGCCAAAGGGAAAATTGAAAACTTTCTTCAATACGTTTTCAAAGATGAATTACTCAAAGGACAATTTGATTTTTCATCCGCACTCATAGATGTCAATGAATTAATGGCCAGTACCTCTACCACTACTACTACCACTTCAACTACGGCTACTTCTGGAACAACGACTACCACTTCATCTTCCACCACTACGCCCGTAGATATTCCCGGCAACATTGATTTTGTCTTAAATGCGAAAATCAACAAAGTATTGTACGATAAAATGGAAATCACAGACCTAAAAGGAAAAATTACCATTCGTGAAAAACGACTGATGATGGACGATGTGGCTATGAATGTATTAGGTGGTAAACTAATTATGGATGGCTATTACGACTCCAAAAATTTAAAGCAACCCAAAGTAAATTTTAATTTCAAAGTAGAAAATTTTGATGTACAAAAAACATTTGAAACCTTTAATACCGTACAAAAATTAGCCCCTATTGCAAAATACGCCAAAGGGTTCTTTACCGCTACATTAGAAAACTTTAATGTCTCTTTAAATGAAAAAATGGAACCAGATTTGAACAGCGTAGACGCGTACGGCGTTATTAAAACTAACAATATCATCATTAGTGGATACGAGCCCTTTAATAAACTGGCCGATGCTTTGAAACAAGAACAATTCAAAACCATCAATGTCCAAAATCTCAATCTTTCTTACAAAATAAAAAATGGACGAATGAGCTTTGAACCTTTTACCACCAAAATCAATCAAATTCAAACGACTATCTCCGGTAGCACAGGCCTTGACCAAACTATTGATTACAAATGGGCAATGGAAATACCTCGCAGCATGTTTGGCAATCAAGCCAATAACGCTATGTCTGGCTTATTACAACAACTCAATCAAAAAGCGGGCACAAACGTACAATTGCCCGAAAAAATTAATCTGGATGTACTCTTTGGTGGGACCGTTACCAAACCCACTATTAAAACAAGCATGAAAGAAACCGGACAGGCCGTACAACAAGAAATCAAAGAACAAGTGACACAAGCCATTGTAGATAAAGCCGCAGAAGAAGCACAAAAAATTTTGGCAGATGCACAAGAACAAGTAAACAAACTCAAAGCAGAAGCACAAAAACAAGCCGAACAAATCAAACAAGAAGCATACAAACAAGCAGATGAATTAGAAAAAAAAGGCGCTAATCCATTAGAAAAAATGGCCAACAAAAAATTAGCCGAACAACTGCGTAAGGAAGCTGACAAAAAAGCACAAAAACTTATTGACGAAACAAATGCAAAATGCGATAAAATAATGGCCGACGCCAAAGCCAAAGCCGATGAAAAATTGCAAAAGAAGTAATACACAATCCATTTCCCATTTCACTTTACATCACATCTTTTACTTCCTTAATTTCAACTAAAATATTTTTAATATTCATTAAATCCTGATGAATTAGTTCTAATTTATGTAACACTTTGTTTTTACTTTCTTCACAAGAGCCCTCTTTACTATCTTTTGTTTTTACAGAATGCAAATTATCCTCAACCAACTGATAAACATGTTTTACAAAATTTTCCTTTAGCAGTAAAGAAATTCTCACCAATAAGTCACTATCTATACTCTGCTTATTAAACATCTGATACACGGCTGGTCGGGATAATCCAATTTTTTCTGCAAACTCTGTAACAGTGTAACCACTCGTATTCAATTTTTCTTGTATGAATTGTCCAAGATGTACATTTTTCTCACTCGTTTTTTTATTCTTCTTGTCCATCAACTTTTTGCCTTAAAGATATTTTTAATTCTACTGATTTTCTATCTATATAAAAAATCAAACTGTCTACTTTTTTAATCAATTTGTTTTATTTTATTACAACTTGTTTTATTTTCTTTTCTATTTGAAAAATATTTCTTACATTTGCATAAGAATAAAAACATCCAACACTTCTCACAATGCTTTTTGCTTTACGCCCCATAATTTTTTTAGCCCGCAAGAATACAATAAAGTTTGAGTACAAGGTTTTGTTTTTGCTCACTCACCAGATTTTTTGTCTATTAAATACCTTAGATGGTCTAAAAAGCAACAAATATGTGATTTTTATCACAAAATATGTTCTATACATCATTTATCTTTGAACCAAATTAAAAATTATAGATATGAGCACATTACTTCATACTAAAAAATCAGAAAGCAAAGCAAAAAGATTTTACTTCTTTGTCATTCTGTTAGTGATTTTGCTCTCCTTTATTTTTCTCTCTCTTCTTCAATCAGCCCGGGCAGCCACTTACTATTATATCTCTGGACCTCTACAAAATCTAAGCTCGTGGAACACAAGTAGTAACGGAACAGGTACTTCGCCTGCCTCTTTCACAGGAAATAATACTTTCATTATTTGGAACAGCATCTCCTCAACCATTTCTCCAACGCTTACAGGCACGTGGACTTTTGGTGGTGCCGGTACAACCATATTACAAATAGGCACATCGACCGGCTCTGCTACTCTTGTATTGAATGGTATATTGAATTTACAAGGGAGTGCTATCTTACGCGTAGGGGCAACGACAGGCACTGTTCCTAAACAACTGATTATTCTTTCCGGAGGAAATCTTAATATCTTAGGTACGGGCACACCACTGCGAGTATACAATAATGCTACGCTCACCATTCAATCCACTACTTTCCCAACTTCTGCTCGAGTGGCCTTAAATGCAGGTTCAACAGTAGAGTGGGCACAAAACAGTGGAGTAACTATCTGGAGAAGAACGTATCAAAATATGATCATCAGCGGCACAGGCATTAAAACACAAGGCACAGGCGGCACAACACGAATTTCAGGACAGTTAGTCATGCAATCTGCCGCTCTGCAAATGAGCAACACTACTAACGATATACTCAGGTTAAGCGGCACTATTACCGGTACAGCACCCATTATCACAGGCAACAGCAATTTACAAATAGACGGAGCAGCTACTGCCTTTGGAACAATTTATTTTTCGGGATCCCAAACTATCAGAAATCTTACCATAAAGAGAACCAATGCCAGTGGACAAATTATCTTAGGTAGTAATTTAACCGTCAACGGCACTACCAGTTTTTCTAAAGGAAATATAAACCTCAATGGGAATACGCTCACCTTAAACGGTGCTATTACTCTGCCTACTAACACCACCAACGGCTATTTCACAGGTAGTAATACTTCTCAATTAGTAATTAATGGTAGCGGCAGTATCACGAATTCTTTATTAGTAAATCCAACAAATAATTCCACTCATTCGCTGTATGTTCTCACCATGAATCGTACAGGAAGAACTTTGAATTTAGGGAACACTCTGCATATATGGGGCTCGCTGAATGCTACCGCCGGCACCATCAATTGTGGAAATAACTTATGCTATATTAAAGCGAGCGATACTCTAAAGGGCAGAGTAGGCCCCATCGGGACTAATGCCGATATTACCGGAACATTGACGGTGGAAGCATTTGCCAAAGGCGGCACTACAGGTTATGCTATACTAGGTGTGGCAGGAGTAAGTGGAAAAACTTTCGTAGATTGGAACGATGATTTTGCAATTACCTGCCCGGCTTGTCCCAACGGATCGGTTGTAGGCACAGCGCCTTTTACTTCTATTAGTTCATACAGCGAGCCAGCTGTCACCAATTGCTACTCTTGTACACCACACTACGTCTACATTAATTCCATCAATGATCCAATCACGGTGGCTAAAGGTTATTACGTGTATTTAGGCACCTCCACATACACCACTTCCGACATTGTAATAGATGTCACCGGACCAATTGTCAAGAAAAATTTTGGCACTATAAATCTGAGTTTGACCGGTGGTGCTTCCACCCAAAATGGCTGGAACATGCTAGCCAATCCTTATCCCTCTCCTATTAGTTTCACCACAGCATTTTCTTCGTATTCTACACAAATTGAATATGCTACTTATGTATGGAACCCTGATTTAAATGGCGGAAATGGTGACCATGCCGTTTATATTCCGGGTGTTGGCTCTATACCTTCTGTGACCAGCGGTGGAATAGACAACAATATCCCTCTTGGGCAAGCATTTTTCGTAAGAGCTCTGATAAATAATGTGCCTATTACTCCCTCCGAAAACTGGAAAACCGCTTCCATCAATAACAACCCTCTCTTAAAAACTTTTTCTCCCAATAATACGAATTCAAGCCCTGCGTATCCCTCTAACCTCTTTTTACTCAACTTAAAAGGCAGCAGTCAAAACTTTAATACGTTCACTGCTATTAACCTGCATCCGAACGGAACCTTAGGTTTTGACAATGGTTTAGACGCTACACATTTGCATAGTGGTGTCGATTACTATAATAAAAAAATAGCTGAGATATTCACAACCTATTCTGGGATTGATTTCAAATGCAACACTATACCATTGTCAGCAGGTACTTATTCAATGGATGTCTCTGTATTAAGTGGCTATTCTGGGACTTATACCATTTCTCCAGTTAATTTAAATAATCTTCCTCAATCGGTTTGTGTGAGTTTATATGATAAATTGACCAATACTACACACGATTTAAGAAATGGTGATTATGTGTTTAATTTTTCAGATACTACCAGTGTGCCAAGATTTGTGCTCTATGTAAATTTCAATCCCATTACTGCTTGGGCTTCTGTGTTTCAGCCCGCCAGTTGTAAAACTTCTCACGATGCTATCCTCACCACAAGCATCACCGGCACAGCACCCTTCCTTATTCAATGGAAGGACTCATTACAAAATGTGATCGCAACGCACACGACGAATTTTAATACAGATACTTTATACAATATCTCAAGTGGTTCTTATTATGTGGACATCAGTTCTGCTGCTGCTTGCAGTGGCTCTCTCATTCCAATTATCGTAAATTATACCACGCCTTTGCCTGTTGCTTCGGCTAATTTACTTACATCTAATACCATGTCCTGCAATTTGTCTAATCCCTTTGTGTTTAATAACACTTCTCTAAACGCGAGCAATTTTCAATGGGTGGTCTTAGGCAATGGCACCAGTGCCACAACTCCCAACTTCAGCTGCATGCCACAAGACACGGGCGATTACATTGTTCGGTTGTATGCCTTTAATACCTGCAACGATACTTCTTACACAGATTTTCCAATCACTGTAACACCGGGCCCAGATATGAATATCCCATACAATTATGGACCTTGTCCACCCTATATGCCCGGTTGTCAAACCGCCAGAAATATGAATAACCCTACTGCTCAGACAACACCGCAAATTTTATTACTATCGGATGAAAAAGAATATTATTTACTTTCTAATTATGATACAGAAATACAACTCATCCTATCCGATGTATTGGGCAGAACATTGCTTAATGAAAAAATTTATTTGCGAAAAAATGAAAAATTTTATTTATTTGTAAATGAAAATTATCACGCTCAATGGCTAATTTTGAAATGGATGAATGAACATCAAAAAAGCAATATAAAAATTTGGAGAGATTAAACTTTATTTATATCACTAACCATAAAACCCTACCACTATGAAAACAAAAAATATAAACAAGGTAGGAACTCGTAAAAGCAATGCAAACCATTGCTTACCATCTTCTATCCAAAGCATAGTACTTTGGATGGCTTTGTGTAGCACGGCTTTTCTCTCTGCACAAACCACTTATTATACCCGCGGTGCAGGTGGCAACTGGAGCAATCCTGCTACATGGAGCACAGCCGGATGCAACGGAGCAGCAGCCAGTAGTGTGCCCGGCCCATTGGATAATGTCATTCTATGCAATAGCAATGGCGGCGGTGCAGTGACCGTAACTGTAGATGGCAACTACACCTGCAATAATCTCACTATTGGGAATGGAAACAATAACTGCTTTTTAAACATAGCCGGCACTTATACTTTGAACATCAACGGCGACTTGAAAATCAATAATACTTGCAATAATCAAACATACCGATTAGATGCAGGAAACGGGGTAGTAAATGTGAACGGTACTTTTTCTCAATGGTGTACCACGAATGGAAATAATCAAATCTGGATTGGACAAGGCAAAATCGTGTTTAATCCCGCTGTTAATCAAACGACGAATAAACAATTCATTCGTTTTTACGGTGCCGGTACAATAGTTTTTAATAATGGTTTTTCTTCTAATCAACCGAATGCTCAATTTCAAACCGTCACCAATGCACAAATTTGGTTCAAAGGGAATTATACTCAAACAACAAGTAATATGGATTTTACAATGGGACAATCTCGATTTCCCATCGTTTATTTTGACTGTGTTGGGTGTAATATCAATAATACTTCACGCGTCGATTTTGGAGATGTGATTATTTATGATAATGCAGTGGTCGGTACGGCGGGTGGTGGTAATCTCAACATTACAGGAAATCTTACGCTCAATACCAATGCTACATTCAATTTAAGTAAAAATGTACCCGGAAACGTTAGCTTTGTAAGAAGTATCAATGATATTACACTCAATAGTGGCTCTGTTTTTAATATCGCCGGTGGTGTAACTTACATTCAATCGGCCGGAAACTGGATAAATAACGGCGGTACACTCAATGCTTCTCCACCCACTACCGTGCGGTTTGAAGGCATTGGCAATAGTATTGGTGGCACAAGTACTACCACTTTTCCACATATTCAATTCGGGAACACTTTGAATAACGTATACTATCAGATTAATCAAAACATCTCCTGTCAGAATTTAATTATAGATGCTGATAATTCATCCAGAAATGTTACCATCAATACTTATAGTGTTCAGGTGAACGGAAATGTCATCATCAATCAACCTACTAATAACAATATCAACACTCTCAGTGTTAATGGCGGCACTTTAAATGTGGCAGGAAATTTAAATTTTTCAGGTGGATCAAATAGTAATACACGAGTTGGTAAATTACTTGTAAACTCTGGATTGGCAACGATTAATGGTAATATAACATGGATGGGAAATAATACTGTGCTTTCTGAAGTAATTGAAGTCAATACTGGCACTTTAAATTTACAGCAGGATGTGTCTGCTCCCTATAATTCTGGGGTATTTAATATCATCGGGCCGGGTGTGCTTAATTTTAATGGGAATACATCTGTATCACTTAATCTCAACGGTACAGGAGGCGCTAATGCAGCACAACTGAATACAGTATATGGCAGCACAGTAACATTTGCAAAAGGAATAAGCAACAGTAATGCTCCACTTACCTTTTCAAATGGCTCTTATCAGATATTCACAGGAAGTGGAAACATCACCATTAATTCCCCCATCACATTCGGGAATTTCGTTATTAACTCCGGGGTTAATGTAACGCCTACTAATGATTTTTCTGTTCAAAACAATTGGATAAATTTAGGCGGAAGCTTTATTCATAACAATCGCCGGGTGACATTTAATGGAACCAGCACTCAATATATTTCAAAAACCGGCGGTGAAACTTTCTACAATGTTACATCCAATGCTACTGGTCCTATCACCTTAAATGATAATGTAACCATACTTAATAACCTGACTATGAATGCCGGAAATTGGAATGTCAACAGTAAGCTACTTATTCTTGGTAATGGTGGTCCATCTACCTTAAATCGCACGGCTGGTATTATTTATGGTGGAGAATTCAGAAGATATTGGCCCGCAGGTGCGACTATCAGTTCTACAGGTAGTTTTTATTATGGTTTATTCCCAATCGGTACTTCCACAGAATACCGTCCTGTACAAATCAATTCCACAGCCGCCCCAACTACCGCTGGTTACATTGGCGCCTATCATACCGATGCTTATACAGCAACAGATGGAAGTTGGGCAGCCAATGATGGGCTCGGAAGCACAGTTCAAAGAATGCATGACCAACGCACTACACTTACTAATATCGGCGTTGGTGGTGGAACATATAACTTAGATGTTTCATTTACTTCCCTCTCTTCTATTGGAACTTTAGCCGATATGCGATTGATGCCTTATTTAGCCGCAGGCATAGGCACCCACGCGGCTGCCACGGGTGCAGTTTCTGCACCTACTGTCAAGCGAACCGGCTTGACAATCGCTCAACTTCCTAATACATGGGCAGTGGGTACTATTAACAAAGACCCAATCTCGGGAACTCCATTACGACAACCCTATTATTCTCGTAAGACAGGCAACTGGAGTGATGTAACACCAGGTAATGCCACATGGAGCACAGATCCTATTTCACTCGTGAGCTGTGATTGTAAACCGACGCCCGGAAGTTTGGTTTTCATCAAGTCCGGACATATAGTAACATTGGATATAAATGTTACAACAGCACCGTATGGACCTATTGATTATCTTGTGATTGAAAACGGAGGCAGTTTAGTGGGTACACAAAACATCACGATCAATTATGATATGGAAGTGCAAGGCACGGGTAATTTTGCCCCGACCGGCGGAACATGGACGATTTCGAGAGATTTAAATATCACCGGGGCCTCAGTTTCTTCTACACCACCCGGCAGCAATTTCACAATTAGCAGACACTTTAATATGAACGGAGGAGGAACTCTCAATTTAAATAATCAACTCCTTATAGGTAGCGCGAATGGCGGTAATTTCACAATGAATGGCACCATCAACGCGGGAGCAAATACTATCCAATTAAGGGCAACAGCAGGGAGCAAAAATATCTCTGGTATTGGTACCATCAATGGTACGGGAACATTTAGTATCACCGGCATAGGAGCTAATATATTGGCTGGAACCAATATGACTATTCAGCCCAACATTTTAATCAATGGCGCCATCACCGTAACGAATAATGGAACTATTACCACAAACAATATAAATGGCACTGCAGGAGGTTCCACATGGACGAATGCCAGCAATTCTCAATTAAACATAGCGGGATCTTTATTAGCTACAGGAACACTTAACGCATCAGCCGTTCCTAACATCGTAAATTATAATGGCAACAATGCTCCTTTTGCACTTATCAAAACCCCTTCCTCCTTGAATACCTATCACACTTTAATGATTTCAAATGCTGATAATCGAAGAAATGATGGGGCTAATCTAATTATAACGGGAAATCTAATCATTCAGGATAATGCTACTTTATTTGATAATGGCAATAGCATTACCGGAACAGGTGGTTTAATTATGCAAGGCAGTTCACCTACATATTCTATTACAAATAATACGAATCCAGTACCTTCTCTTACCGGAACTTATAGCATTACAGCGGGCACTATTATTTTTGGGCGTGGGGGTAATCAAAATATTCGTAGTTTAAACGGCCCTGTACCTTCTGCTTACTATCATGTAGAATTTGGAACAAGTAACACTAAAACTTTACAGGGACCTATTGTAGTACAAAAAAATCTGACCATATCTGGAGGTAATACCCGATTAGATGTAAGTGGCTCTAATTATAAAATTACGGTTGGCGGAAACTGGGCTGTTACAGCTACTGCTAATGGGAATCATTTTAGAGAAAGAAATGGGGAAGTAGAGTTTAATGGCACAAGTTTGCAAACAATTAATTGGGGAACTAATGATAATACCCGGCAATTTTGGAAGATAACTATTAATAACAGCGCACCTTCTGCAGCCGTACAAATTCTTGGCACTGCTGCTACATCAGTAGCTTCTAATATGAACTTCATAGATGGGCATGTCATTACAAATGCTTACAATGCTAATCCCAATCTTGTAATTAAGGATAATGCGACGGTCGCTGGCGCCAGCGACTCTTCTCACGTGAAGGGAGCCGTAGTAAAAGAAGGGAACGAGGCCTTTACATTCCCAATTGGGAAAGGCATTCCAACTGCCGGTGTAGCCATGTATGCTCCGCTGGCTATTTCTGCGCCGGCGGCTACTACGGATAGATTTGTAGCAGAATACTTTTTCCAAAATCCACATCTGGCGGGCTATGATACCTCTTTACACGATCTTACCTTAAACCATATATCGGGCTGTGAGTGGTGGAGGTTAGATAGATTAAATGGTTCTTCTTCTGTTTCAGTGACCTTATCGTGGTATTCGCCAAGTGCAAGCACATTTGATCCGAGAAGTTGTGGAGTTACTTCTCCACCCGATCTGGCTGTTGCCCGTTGGGATGGTGCTATGTGGAAAGACCATGGTAATGGCGGTACAACAGGTACAACGGCGAGTGGAACCATAACATCTGCTGGACTTGTTTCATCGTTTAGTCCTTTTACTTTGGCTTCTAAAACCGGCGGTGGAAGCAATCCGTTACCTATAGAATTAGTAGAATTTACGGGCTATCCAAGAGAGAATTATGTGGAATTGTATTGGAAAACATCCACACAGATTAATAACGATTATTTTGTGTTAGAAAAATCAAAGGATGGTACCAACTGGCAGCAATTAGTAGTGGTTAAAGGTGCTGGTACTTCTTACGTTCCGATGGAATACATTGAAACAGATATGCAACCTTATGAAGGATTCAACTACTATCGTTTGAAGCAAGTAGATTATGATGGTTCATACACCTATTCAAAAATCATTGCGGTTGAATTTAAGCGAATAACAAAAACCATTGAGCCAGTTTTATATCCGAATCCAGTAGAAAGAGGACAAAATTTGAATATCCAATTTGGAACATTAGTAACAGAAGCATTAGTGGTATTGAGAGATATGCAAGGAAGGGAAGTATTTTCAAAAGTAATTGTATTTGAAGAAAATAATACTTTATATGCTATTCCAATTGATGAAAAAATTGAACCCGGTGTATATTTGGTAGTGGCATCCAGTAATCGAAATGTATTATTTAGCAGAAAAGTAATTGTAAAATAAGATGAATGTATGCTCTCTCTTATTCAAGAATAATCGGTAGGTAAACAAGTATTATTTCCCGTATATTTACCGGCAAGAGTAAACTAAGTCCATGCTCAACATTCGTTTAATTTCAATCATTCTTTCATTGACATTATTTTCTTGTTACAATATTAAAGAAGTGACAATCATCGGAATAGAAAATTTCAAAGTCAAAAAAATTCACAAAGAAGGGATGCAAACTGAAATAGCCGTAAAAATTAAAAATCCTAATGATTTTGGGTTTTATGTTTATTCCGGAAAAGCAGATATTTCTTTTAGTAATCTGCCATTAGGTAAAGCACAATTGGCTAATAAAATATACATCGATAAAAACTCAATCGCCACTTATCATTTACTCTTAAACACTTCTTTTGATAAAATCAGCATGCAGGATATAATTAATGCATTTGCATTATCCGGAATGGGTAAAGTCAAAATTAATGGTAGAATTAAAGTTGGAAAATTTTTGTTTAGAAAAAAAATTACCACCAATTATGAAGGGAACCCTTTACAAATGAATTTCAATAATCAGCCGTAAGCAATAAAACTTGCAGTAAAGGATAATATTATCTAATTTAAACCCGCCTTATTATAGAACGTTCTTTTTTATTATTAAACTAAGATGACTTCAACGATTTATCATAAACATGATTTTTTTTCTTCAAAAGACACGTCGGCCTTAGAACATCTAATAGAAAATGTATATTCTTATTGTAATGGTATAGCGGCCCGCTATTCAAAAACGGACGAGCAAGCCAATGAATTAAATAATGTCTGTTTTTTAAACACACTGAAATCCTTATTAGAAAAAGAAAAAGAAGAGTTTGATACTTCTGATTTTTTAAAGTACTACACCATTTGTATCGTAAAGTTGATTTTAACGCAAAGGCAAGGAGAACGAATTGCAGATACAACTATAGTTTCTTCCTATAAAAAAAAGGAGGCCAACCTATTTGCTGCTTCTGAATATTACAAAACACTTAGTCCAAAAGATTTTATATTTCATTTACGCAAACTCAATACCCTACAACAAATCCTATACAACTTAATTTACATTGACCAATTTACAATTCCAGAAGTTGCTGAAATTATAGAACACAACGAATTAAGCATTAAGGCCCTTACAGAAAAAGCAAAATATAATTTATTTTCATCCATTAAATCCCTCCTATAATGGCTGATCTGAATGAAGATAAACAATTAGAAGAATATATTCGTCAAACCCTTAAAAATTACTCTATTCCGATTTCAGAAGAAAGAAAAAAAGAACTTCTCCATGCTTACTCACATCTCAAATTACAACATCATTCCATTCAAGTATCGTGGCTTGAAATGGCTAAAAATAAAACCTTACAAATTATTGTCGCTTCTGTTTTATTTATAACACTCTTCATTTATATTCTGGTAAAACTTTTTCCTTCTCAAAATAAAAACCCGAATGATTACAAAAATCATACTACTACTATAGACACATCTTACAATAAATCCGACACCATTGAAAAAAAATCCACCGATGCCATCTCACCACATGCCCCTCTCAACTCTGCCGCTACTGCTTCCCAAGTTGATACTCTCAAAAATGAAACAAAACAAACCCTCACAACAAACACATTATCTGACACTATCGACAGCAAAAAATTTCTTAAAAAAAACACCGACACTTTAAAATCTAATATAACCGTTCAAAATAAAAAAAAGAAGAAAAAAAGAAAAAAATCAGAGCACGCATCTGATTTAAATAGCGAAGAAAAAGATTCTCCTGTTATAGAACCTAAAAGTCCTGAACTATCTCCTGCTATTAAAGAAGAGGAATAATTGGTTATACAATTGGATCTCTTGCATTAAATTTTGTATTATTGTTTCAAAAAAATGGATAAGCCAATTATCATTGTAGGAGCAGGTTTGGTAGGCTCCTTATTGTCAATTTTATTAGGTAAAAAAGGATACACCGTAAAACTATATGAACGACGACCGGACATGAGAAAAACACGGCAATATGCAGGAAAATCAATCAATTTAGCCCTAAGCGACAGAGGAATAAGAGGGCTCCGTTTAGCGGGTGTTTTAGAAGACGTACTAAAAATTTCTATACCCGTTTATGGTCGGACTATTCATTTGCCGGACTCTACTCATTATTTTCAACCATACAGCGCAGATGGTAAATGCAATTATTCTGTTTCCAGAGCAGAAATCAATTTTTTGCTTATGGATCTTGCCGAACAACTTCCTAATGTGTCCCTTCATTTTAACGAAAAATGTGTTGATGTTGATTTTAATACAACTACTGCAACATTTGAAAATACTGAAACCCATCATTTACACACCGAAGAAGCTGAAATTATCTTTGGTGCAGACGGTGCATTCTCTGCCGTTCGGTTAAATATGATGCTCAAAAACGACCGCTATCAATATCAACAATTTTATATTGAAACGGGCTACAAAGAACTCATCATTCCGCCCGATTCAAAAGGACATTTTCAACTTGAAAATCATGAATCCCTACACATTTGGCCACGCAAAGAATTTATGCTCATGGCTCTTCCTAATCCGACCGGAGATTTTACATGCACACTCTTTATGCCTTTTGAAGGACAAAATTCTTTTGAACAACTTAAAACCGAAACAGATGTCAAAAGTTTTTTTGAAACACACTTCCCAGATGCAGTACCTTTAATGCCCACTTATCTAAAAGATTTCTTCAAAAATCCTACCTCCTCGCTGGTAACAGTTCGTTGCTACCCTTGGGTCATCCATAAAACCGCTTTGATAGGTGATGCCGCCCATGCCATTACACCTTTCTACGGTCAAGGTATGAATGCGGGCTTTGAAGACAGTGTTATTTTAATGGAACTTATTGATAAACATTCTGGAAATTGGGAATACATTCTAAAGGACTATCAAATGTTACGAAAAAAAGACGGCGATGCCATTGCCCAACTCGCCTTGGACAACCATATTGAAATGCGTGATAAAACCGCTAATCCTGAATTTATTCTTCAGAAAAAAATTGAACAATGGTTTTACAAACTTCATCCCGATAAATGGATTCCACTTTATGATATGGTCACCTACCGACCGGATATTCGTTATAGCGAGGCATTGCAAAAGGGTTATTATCAAGATGCTATCATGCAAAAAGTTTTGCAATTACCCAACATAGAACAAAATTGGAATTCTTCAGAAACCGAACAATTTATTTTACAACAATTACAACAGCATCCATTTAAATATCAATAAGCTTTATGCAACACCGCCTTTTTCCAGCAGAAGCGAGAGGTTATGCCGATTATGGCTGGCTAAAAACTTACTATTCTTTTTCTTTTGCAAATTGGTATAATCCGCATTTAATTCATTTTGGAATGTTACGTGTATTGAACGATGATACTATCACTCCTCATTCCGGATTTGATTTTCATCCGCACAAAGACATGGAAATAATTACCATTCTCTTGGAAGGCGAACTCACACACGAAGATTCTATGGGACATAAAGGAACAATAAAACAAAATGAAATTCAAGTCATGACGGCGGGCAAAGGCATTTATCACTCCGAAAAAAATGAAAGCGATGCCGTTGTAAAATTATTCCAAATATGGATTTTTCCTGATAAAAAAAATTTAATCCCACAATACAATCAAATGTCTTACGAACTTAGACCGAATCAACTCACTTATTTAGTAACTTCCATAACTAAAAAAATCGGATTACACATTCATCAAAACGCTTACATTTCCAGAATACAATTAGAAGAAGAAAAAACTTTTCATTACACCTTACATGATTCCAACAATGGCTTATATTTAATGTGTATAGATGGGATTATTGAAATACAAAATCATCCACTTAAAAAGAGAGATGCTATTGGCATCTGGGATACTCAGGAAAATATCTCTTTTTATTCAAAAAATTCAGTATCAGATTTACTTCTCATAGAAGTGCCTATGCATTAAAAAAATTTATTATGAACTTTAATAGCAAAATATTTGTAGCCGGACACAGAGGAATGGTGGGTTCTGCCATTGTCAGAAAATTACAAAAAGAAGGTTATACGCATATCATCACAAGAACTTCCAAAGAATTGGATTTAAGAAATCAACAAGCCGTTGAAGAATTTTTCCAAAATGAAAAACCGGAATATGTGTTTCTGGCAGCCGCCAAAGTAGGTGGTATTCTGGCGAACAATACTTATCGGGCTGAATTTTTATACGACAATTTGATGATACAAAACAATGTGATTCATTTTTCTTACAAATATGGTGTAAAAAAATTACTCTTTTTAGGTTCTTCCTGTATTTATCCGAAGTTGGCGCCTCAACCGATGAAAGAAGAATATCTGCTTTCTGGTTATTTAGAACCTACCAACGAACCTTATGCTATTGCAAAAATTACAGGCATTAAAATGTGTGAGGCCTACAGAGATCAATACGCTTGTAATTTTATTTCTGCAATGCCCACTAACTTATATGGACCAAATGATAATTACGACTTGAATAACTCTCACGTATTACCGGCGTTAATTCGAAAATTTCACGAAGCAAAAATAAATCATCAACCAAAAGTTATAGTGTGGGGAACGGGCACTCCCAGACGTGAATTGATGCATGTAGATGATCTGGCCGATGCTTGTTTGTTTTTAATGAAAAATTACAACGAAAAACAATTTGTCAATGTCGGCACTGGCAAAGACATTAGCATTAGAGAATTAGCAGAATTAGTCAAGAAAATTGTCGGATACGAAGGTGAAATTGTGTTTGATACCAGCAAACCCGATGGCACACCGAGAAAATTACTAGATCTCACTCGATTGAATCAAATAGGTTGGCAATCAAAGATAGAATTGGAAGAAGGCATTCGGATGACCTATCAGGATTTTTTAGAAAACCAATATTCAAAAATTTATTCTTAAAAATCTGTTCTTTTTGACGTCTTAAAAAAATAAATAATAGGTAACGCCACTAAAATTCCCGCAATTACTAATATCAAGGCAAACACAGGAGCCAATGGATAATATGGATCCAACAAGAAAAATACTATACCCATCCCAAAAAATAAAATAGCCGCAACACTAAATATTATTAAACACAAATACATAATAATTCCCATCTCAAAGTATCCTTTGTACACCGAAGGATTAGATTGGATAATTCTTCGAGCTTTTCGCGCATAAAATAACGCCATATACCAGGTGATAATTCCTGCACCAAGCAACCAACCCACTAAAAAAAGTAGAATGGTTAGCCAATAATCATTGGGATACTTCTTAGCCGTGTTATTATTAGAATTGCTTGTAGTGTTGCTTTCAGTTGCTTTCTTTTCAATTTTATCACCTTCATAAAGAATGTGTTCAATGATGCCATTCGAAAATTGTATCAAATATACTTTTGATTTATGAATAGTGTACAACGGACCCTCCAAAAAATCACAACGTTTATACTTTATCTCACTATCATTTATTTCAATGATTTTAACGATGTATTCATCTCCGGATTTTAAAACAATTTTATCTCCGCAAGAGTCGGGCTTTAGTATGTTAGAGTGTTTAATAATTTTTTCTTTATGGATAGTAGTAGAATTCCTCTCATTCTTATTTTCTGCAATCAACACAACATCCTTTCTTCCATCGTTTTTCTCTTTTAGTGTGATAGGCGAAAGAACCAATGACTCTGTCTGCTTGATAATTCCTACAGACGCTTTCGTTTTTTTATTCCATTGGTCAAAATAAAATCCTTTCCGATACAGGCGCTTTTGAACATCACAAGAAAACAAAGAAAGCAGAATAACTAAAACCGAACACGATAGTAAAATGTCTCTTGATTTCATAACTGGGTGTCTTTATTAGGTGTACGCTTACTATTGACGGCGGCTATAAATAAAGCAATCCCCACTAAAATTAAGAAAAATAAAAACAAATAATTGAAGGGTAAGCCCGCCAAAAGATTCCCGTCAATGATAAATAAAAACAATATAGCCAAGGCAACTACCACTATAACCACTAAAGACCCGACAAATAAACAACCACTCAACTCCCAACCTTTATACTTTTCTGGCTGTGCTTTTATTTTCTTCTTAGCATTAAGTGATAAAATTGGAATGAAAGGATACAATACTAATCCATATCCCAAAACTCCTGAAATAGCAATTATTAACGCCATTGTCAAACTTAAAGGAAATTCTTTTTCTGTCTCACCTTTTATTGTTTTTTCCTGTAATTTTTTATTCTCAAAATACTCTTTGTGTCCATTTCTAAATTCAATAGCATATACTTTATTGACATCCACTGAATACATTGGCCCATCTAACATATCACAACGTTTATACTTTATATTATCTTCTGAAACTTCAATGACCTGAACTACTAAAATTTCTCCCGTTCGCAAAATCAACTTATCATTGCAAGTATCTTGTATGAACCTATAAGTTTTTTTTCGTATGAGCGAATATTTTTCCTTATTGTCATTAAAACTCATCCATTCAACTTGTTCTTCCAATACCTTCTGTTTTTTCACCGCTAACGGTTGAACAGGATTAAAACTAATTTCATTATATTTTAAACTATTACTCTGTTGAACCTCTCTTTTCTTACTCACTCCATCAAAATAAAACCCTTTACGATACAATCGCTTTTGTATCGTACAATCTGTCATTAAAAACAACACTAATACAAAAAATACAAAATAGCGAAAACTCAAATTTACTCAATTTGAATACAAAAATACATCTTTTTTTTCAAATGTTTTAATCTGTAACTTTATCCCCTATAAAAGCATTTATGAAATTAAAATTCGCATTCTTTACAATCTTAAACATACTTTTAGGTCTCATCTTCATTTATTCTGCTTATTCAAAATTATATCCAATAGAACCTTTTGAACTCACCTTTGTAGAACTTAAAATCGCCAATTGGTACACTGCCCCATTCATTGCTCGTTTTCTCATAAGTATTGAATTTTTTATTGGTATTCTGCTCATTTCAAATCTTAATGTAAAATTCTCATCAAAATTAGCCATACTTATTTTACTTTTCTTTTGCTTGTATCTCATCGCAGTAATGATTCCTCAAGGCAATAATGGAAACTGCGGTTGTTTTGGTACCCGTCTTGTAATGACACCACTACAAGCACTCCTTAAAAATAGTTTAATGATAGGATTATTATTGACAATTTATTTTTTTCATGATGGATTAAAATGGAAAAGGTCTCCTTACTTTATTCTTTTCAATGCCTTAGCATCTCTGGCACTACCTCATATTTTGAATTATGTGGAACTCTCTTATTCCGAACATTATCTTGTAAAAAAAGAAAACGCCTATCCTCTCGGACTGGACACTTTATTCAAATACGCCACTCTTCATAAGCCACCCAAAGAACTTAAAAAAGGCAAACACATCATTGCTTTTATGAGCTTGACCTGTCCGCATTGCAGAATAGCCGCCAAAAAAATTCGTTTGATGAAAGAACTTAATCCTAATCTTCCATTTTACTTTGTCTTGAATGGTGAAGAATCGGATTTAAAAAAATTTTTTGAGGATACCCGTGCTACCAATATTCCTTATTGCATATTGTTAGGAAAACCTTTTGTTTACCTTGCAGGACTTAAACTTCCAGCCATTTATTTTATTCAAAATGATTCTGTTGTCAATCAGGTAAACTATATGGAACTACAACAATCCGAAATTGAAAAATGGTATAACGATTTTAATTCCCCCAAATGATTCCTGAAATTTTTTTTCAATACCTGAAAAACTCTGAACTTCCCGGAATATCAGCACACAAAGAAATGAGTTTTACCAATCGTAATTTTGATAAACCTTCAAATGCCATCCCAAGCGCGGTGTGCCTCTTGCTTTATGAAAACAATCAACAAGTATTTTTTCCTCTGATTAAAAGAACAAACACTTCACTTCATCACAAAGGACAAATGGCACTTCCCGGCGGAAGATTAGACCCTGATGAAAGCATTGAACAAGGCGCCATCCGTGAATGCGAAGAAGAAATTGGTGTCCCTAAAAAAGACATTGTTCCTATACGAAGATTAACTGAACTGTACATTCCTGTGAGCAATCATCTTGTTTATCCAATAGTGTGTTACACTCCCTATCCCCCCACTTTTCAATACAATCCCGACGAAGTAGAAAGAATATTAATTTGCTCTGTTGAAAATCTCCTCCATTTTGAAAAACAACTCACCAAAGTCCGATTAAAAGATAATTTCACCATTGACGCACCAGCATTTAATTTTCAACAAGAAATCATTTGGGGCGCTACCGCTCTTATCCTCAATGAATTCAAACATCTTTTAATTAAATATCCTCAATTCAACAATTTATAAATATCTCACATAATTTTTTTATTTTAATTGCCTTATATTTGAACATTAAATTTTCATTCGCTAATGAAATATCTATCTTCTATAAGTTTACTACTTTTTACAATATCCTCATTTACTTTTTGTCAAAATCAAAACAAATCTACTATGTCCAAAGAAAAAATCATCAAATCAGAAGAAGAATGGAAAAAAATTCTCACACCCGAACAATACCACATTTTACGGGAAAAGGGAACTGAACCACCTTTTAGCGGCCAGTATTATATGCACTTTGAAAAAGGCATTTACAAATGTGCTGCGTGTGGTTATGAACTTTTTACTTCTGATATGAAATTTGAATCCCACTGCGGCTGGCCAAGTTTTGATAATGAAATAGGCAATAATGATCGGATTCTCAAAAAAACCGATTATAGTCATGGTATGATCCGCACAGAAATACTCTGCGCCCGCTGCGGCTCACACCTCGGACACCTTTTTGACGACGGACCCACAGCGACAGGTAAACGTTATTGTGTCAACTCTCTGAGTATTGAATTTGAACCCATTCAAGATACTTCAAATAACTCTCCTACTCCATCACATTAGTTGTTTACTTTTTTTAAACTCAATGTAAGGTTGAATATATCTGTCTTTTTTAGATGGATAAATGTCTGCAATGGTAACCATTAAGCCGGTTTCTTCTACTCCACCAAAACCCGGATTAATAGCCGTTCCAAAGGTTTTCATCGTTGAAGACAAATTCATATAATTATTCACCAATGGCGGAATGCGTTCGCCTCTTTTTTTCACTTCGTGTGTCAATTCTAAATGGGCCTCTTTGTAAGGCATTCCCTTGATTTTTTCAATAAACCAACTAATATCGTGCTCAATTTCTATTGGATAAATCGGCTTTACAAGACGTTCATTATCCGGGAAAAAATATCTCATAAAACCTAATATCAAATCTCTTGCTTCTCTATTAAAATGTGTGTACATCGTTACTTTTCCAAAAAAATAACGCATTTCAGGATAATCTACCACCAAGGCCCCTAATCCATCCCACAAGTTATCCAAACTAAACAAACCTTTTCTATAATCTTCTGTTGGCTGATACTTCGGTTGAATAAACGAACGACCTAATTCAATCGTATAGGGGGCATATTCTTTAATAAATTTTTCACTAAAATGAAATAACTCAGAAGTAGCAAGATGTAATTGACTATTGTGCAGGGCATTCTTACAAAGTATAAACCTATAAGAGCCCACAATCTCTTTATCTTCAGGATTCCATACAATCAATTGTTCATAACAATTTTGAGAAGTGTCGAACTCATCTAAATCTATTGATTTTCCCGTGCCACCGCCCGCATGACGAAACGTAACTTCTCTTAATCTTCCAATTTCTCTCAAAACATTCGGCGCATTATGATAATTCACTATGTAAATTTCATTTTTTCCATTTTTAGTGAAACGAATAAACTTATCTTTAGTCAATTCTGCTATTAAAATTTCTTTATGAACGGGCTCAACAATGTTTTCTACCATTGATTCCTCAATTTGATGCAATAATACAGAATATGAAATATACATAAAAATAAAAAGTATAAAAGTAAGCAAAGCACTATCATTGAAAATATAGAACAAACAAGGATTATTTAGTACTTTTGTGGCGATGAGTGCGAAAAAAAAATTAATTGTATATTGCTTTGCCAGCATGTTTTTAAGAACAATTGCCCAACTCACTTATGACTCTTCACTCGCAGTGCCCTATTTTCAGGTACACACGTCTTTTCAAATACCTTTTGCCGAATTAAGTAAACGATTCGGCAACAACATGAGCATAGGCGGCGCCGCTACCTATAAACTGAAAAATAACTCCCTGCTGGCCTTAGATGGAAACTATATTTTCGGAAAAAACGTAAAAGAAGACGTATTGGTTCAACTTAAAACCTCTACCCCCAGCGGCGAAAGCTTTGTCATTGACAACGAAGGTTATCCTGCGGACTTGAGAATCAGTGAAAGAGGATGGAACCTGACACTTAATTTTGGTAAAATCTTCTACATCGGTGGTAACAACAAAAACAGAGGTATTCATTATCAAATTGGTGTGGGCTATTTTCAACATAAAATAAAATTATACGATGCCCAACAACGAATAGCCGCCATCAAAGGCGACAGAGTGAAAGGATACGATCGTTTGTCAATAGGCGGATGTGTATATAATTATTTAGGATACACTTACCTCTCATCCAACAGATTCGTAAACTTTACTATTGGAATAGAAATGTATTACGCTATTACTAAAAATGTCCGCTATTATGATTACGCCACCATGTCAGTAGATAATAAAATACGACACGATGTTCTTGCCGGCATAAAATTTGGTTGGATTTTACCCATTTACCGAAAAGCCGATGGCCTCTTTTTTTATGATTAAATATGATGTTTGTGTACAACGTCTCTATTCGCATTCTTATTGGGATTATCCGGGTAGCTTCTTTTTTCAATACTAAAGCACGCTTTGCTATACAAGGAAGAAAACACTGGAGAGAAAAATTAAAAGCCATTCTGAAAAACAATAACGCACCCATTATCTGGTTTCACGTCTCCTCCTTAGGCGAGTTTGAACAAGCAAGACCCCTTATTATTCAAATTAAATCATCGTATCCTCACTATAAAATACTTCTAACTTTTTTTTCACCTTCTGGATTTAACGCTCGGAAAAATTTTGAATATGCCGACTATGTTTTTTATTTACCCTATGATACACCTGCGAATGCCCGCGATTTTTTGAAAATAGTCCAACCCTCTTATGTGTTTTTTGTAAAATACGAATTCTGGTTAAACTTTCTGAATGCCATTCAAAAAAGCAAAAAAGAAAGATCGCTGAACTGCTTTTTGGTGTCCTCTATATTCCGAAAACATCAACCCTTCTTCAAGTGGTATGGCAGTATTTTTAGAAAAGCGCTTTTGGTATTTGACACCATCTTTGTACAAGATGAATTATCCGTTAAACTCTTAAAAAAAATTGGAATCACCAATAATGTTGTATTATCTGGTGACACAAGAGTAGACCGCGTAATAGAAATAGCACATCAAAACGTAAACTTTCCGGAAATAGAATCCTTTTGTAAAGATCATTTTGTACTCATTGGCGGTAGTACCTGGCCACCCGACGAACAAATTTTAATACCGGCCTTTTATGACTTAAAACAATCCAACTCAAACATTCGTTGCATCATCGCACCACATCAAACAAATGAAAAATCAATACAAAAAATTATCTCCCTGCTGCAAAACTTTCAATTAAAATACCTCCGCTATACACAACTTCAAAATTATAGCAGTGAAGAACTAAATTCTGCCGATGTATTACTCATAGATACCATCGGAATACTCAATAAAATATACCGCTTTGCACATGTTGCCTATATTGGTGGGGGCTTCTCGGATGGTATTCATAATATTTTAGAACCAGCAGTATATGGACTTCCTGTTTTGTTTGGTAAAAAACATGAAAAATTCTATGAAGCAGCCGAATTACTGAAAACAAAAGCAGCATTTGAAATTCACAACAAAGATGACCTGCGGATACAAGTATCAGAATGGATGAATAAAAAAGAAATCTATAAAAACGCTCAAAACGCTTTACAAAAATTTATCACTACCCATCAGGGCGCTGTTGAAAAAACCATGAAGGTATTAGAAAGTTACTGGGCTAAATAAAATGCACTATTATTTAAATTCAAGAGAGCACTTGTAATGCCGAAGGTAAAATGTTTATTTTAAACGAAGGAAAAACAGAACTTATTACTTGTGGCTCACCATCTATATGGTAATACATAAAATCAGAAGAAAGAATATGCACTCCCATTTCTTTAAACTTACAAAACTGCATCGGCTTCTTCTCTTTTTTTCTTAAAACGTTAAACAATACATAAGGATACTGAAAAAAAGAAACCTTTTTCAATAGTACAACATTTAAAAACCCATCGTTTACCCGCGCTGAAGGAGATAAATAAAAGTCATTACCATACTGCGGTATATTCATTACAGACAGGACTAAAAAATTTTGTTCAGGACACATTTCAGAATCAACTTCTATTCTCGCCTTTATACTCTTATGAAAAAAAATCTGTTTAAATGCAGCCAATAAATAGCCCAATAACCCTCTTATTTTTTGATGCTCAAAGCGATATGCAATTGGTGCATCAACCCCAAAGCCCACTGCACAGGAAAAATAATGATAACATTTTTCTGAACCTTTTTCTATTGTAATTTTTCCAACATCTATCTTTTGAACAGTGTTTTTTTCTATTAATGCTAAGGCCCGTAACGGATGTAAGGGAATATTCAATGTCCTTGCTAGCCCATTCCCTGAACCAGACGGAAGAATGCCTAATATCTTAGCTTGTTCTATTATTACCGGTAAAAAACTATGGATGGTACCATCTCCACCACTCACCACAATATAACGATACTTCTTACTTTGACTCAATTCTATAGCCCTTGAAAAATCTTCTCTTTCCTTCACAATAAAAAGAGTAGAACCCGGAAATCTTTTCTCGATTTCCTGTATCAAATGTGCTCTTTGTCTCTCCTTTCCAGAACGCAAATTAATCACAAACAAATGTTCTACATATTTTTCAGACATATAATACGTACACTGGTATGCCTGCGAAAATAACAAATCAAAAGCAGAACATCTAAAAAGAACCCGCCAACACACTGCTAAATAAATCTTTTCAAATAGTTTAATTTTCCTTAACTTGCAAGCAATTATTGAAACCCTTTATGCTCACAAAAAACTCCGATAAAAAAATATTTCTGGTAGACGCAATGGCTTTAATATACCGCTCGTATTTTGCTTTTATTCGCAATCCACTCATCAATTCAAAAGGACTCAACACCTCCGCCGCATTTGGATTTACTAATTCACTTCTAAACGTTTTGAAAAATGAACAACCCACACACATAGCCATTGCCTTTGATACAAAAGCCCCCACAGAACGACACATTCAATTTAAAGAGTACAAAGCACAAAGACCCGAAACTCCGGAAGACATCTTAAACAATTTACCCTATATTCATAAAATTATTGACGGTTTAAACATGCACTCTGTATCTTTAGATGGCTACGAAGCAGACGACATTATTGGCACAATGGCGGTGGAATTAAGCAAGAAGGGCTTTACCGTTTACATAATGTCAGCAGATAAAGATTACGGCCAATTGTTGAATGAACACATCTTTATCTATAAGCCCGGAAGAAGCGGTGATGATGCAGAAATTTTAGACACTCAAAAAGTATGTGAAAAATGGCAAATACACCATCCTCAACAAATCATTGATATTCTCGGACTTATGGGCGACACATCCGATAATATCCCCGGCGTGCCCGGTATCGGAGAAAAAACAGCCGCACAACTCATCCAACAATTTGGAACAATTGAAACCATCTATGAAAAAATCAACGAAGTAAAAGGAAAATTAAAAGACAAATTAAGTACAAACAAAGAACAAGCGTTTTTATCCAAACAATTAGCCACTATTAATACCAATGTCCCTCTCACCTACTCCATCGAGGAATTAAAAGTTAAACCCATTCATAAAGAAAAATTATTAGAAGTATTCAAAGAACTTGAATTCAAAAAACTTGCAGCACAAGTATTAGAATGGGGAAAAGAAATAGACAAAAATCCGCCTTCTTTATTTGAAAATAACCCACAACATTCAGAAATAAAAAAATCTGCAACACAGAATATAACCCACTATACCTCTGAGTTTAAAACCATTCAGAATACCCCACACCAGTACCATCTCATAGAACGACAACACGATAAACATTTTAATGAACTTCTTCAATTATTGGAACAACACACATACTTTGCTTTTGACACAGAAACCACCTCCCTAAATCCCTTAACAGCAGAACTGGTAGGAATGTCCTTTGCTTTTGAACCTCACACAGCTTATTACATTCATTTGTTTAACAACCCTGAAGCCGAAAACATCTTAAATGAATTAAAAAAATATTTTCTAAACCCTCACAAAATTTTCATTGGTCAAAATATCAAATACGATTTTCACGTATTAAACAACCACCACATCCCGGTCCGCTGTCAATTATGGGATACAATGGTAGCGCATTTTCTCATACATCCGGATGACAATAAACACAATCTGAATTATTTGTCTGAAACCTATTTAAACTATACACCAATAAAAATAGATACACTGATTGGCAGCAAAAAAAACGGACAATTAAGCATGAGTATATTAGACGGCAATGCTATAAAAGATTATGCTGCCGAAGATGCCGATATGGCTTTACAACTCAAAAATGTTTTAGAACCCAAATTAAAAACCACCCAAACAGAAGAGATATTTACAAACATTGAAATGCCTTTAATACCTGTATTAGTAGAAATGGAACGCAATGGCATTAAATTAGACGTCAACTTTTTACACCAATTGTCTGAAAAAATTGAACAACAAATCAAAGAAGTAGAAAAAAAAATCTATTCATACGCCGGCACACACTTTAACATCTCCTCCCCAAAACAAGTCGGAGAAATTCTTTTTGAACACCTTAAAATTGATGAAGCCCCTAAAAAAACTAAAACAGGCCAATACGCTACCAGTGAAGAAGTGTTAATAAAACTTCAACACAAACACAAAATCGTAGAAGAAATATTGAATTATAGAGAATTGACAAAACTAAAAACTACTTATGTAGATGCCTTACCAAAACTTATCAATCCTAAAACCAAACGTTTACATACCACTTTTCATCAAACCATTGCTGCTACCGGAAGATTAAGCAGCGATAACCCCAATTTACAAAACATCCCCATTCGTTCAGAATTGGGACAACTCGTCAGAAAAGCATTTGTAGTAACCGATGCGCAGCACGTTTTATTAAGTGCCGACTATTCTCAAATTGAATTAAGAATTGTGGCCGCTTTAAGTAAAGATGAATCCATGATAGAAGCATTTCGCCTCCATAAAGACATTCACACGTCCACGGCTTCGAAAATTTACAACATCCCAGAAAGTGCAGTAACCAAAGAAATGCGACGTAAAGCCAAAAGCGTCAACTTTGGAATTATTTACGGACAAGGTGCATTCGGATTAGCCGAAAACCTTGGTATTTCCAGAACAGAAGCAAAAAACTTAATACAAAATTATTTTCAGAACTATCCCAAAATCAAACAACTAATGGACACCCTCATTCAAAAGGCAAAAGAAAAAGAATACACAGAAACCTTGATGGGCAGAAAACGATGGTTGCCCGACATTCGTTCATCCAATGCCAATGTACGGGCTAATGCAGAACGAATCGCTATCAATACACCCATACAAGGCACTGCCGCCGATATGATTAAAATAGCCATGATTTCCATTTTTCAAAAAATAAAAAAACTACAATTAAAATCTAAATTACTTTTGCAGATACACGACGAATTGCTTTTTGAAGTACCCAAAAATGAAATTGAAATAATGAAAGAAATCACAAAAACTGAAATGCAAAACGCATTGCCACTAGAAGTGCCTGTCGAAGTCAATATCGGTATCGGACCAAACTGGTTAGACGCTCATTAACACTATAAACTAAAATCTATGAACGTCGCTTTATATGCCAGAGAAACAGTAGCTAATAAACCAGAATACATACTGGCTATTTATAACAAACTAAAAGAATACAACAATTCCTTATTCATCTACGAACCATTTTATCATTTTTTAAAAAAGAATTTTGACTTAAAAATAAAAACACCTCTTATTAGCACAAACGCCGATTTCATAAACCATCACATCGATTTACTAATTAGTTTGGGCGGCGATGGAACATTATTAGAAACCTTGTCTTTAATAAAAAAACTACCCATCCCTGTATTTGGCATAAACACAGGCAAGTTAGGATTTTTAACCTACGACTTTAATCACAACATTACCGACGCCATTGACTTAATCATTCAAAAAAAATATACGATTGAAAAAAGAAATCTTATTGAACTCACTTACCCACAGATTGAAAACAAAAACGCTATTAACTTCGCATTAAACGAAATTGTGATTCATAAAAAAGATACCAGCTCCATGCTGTATATTGATGTATTAATTGATAATGCACAACTTACCACATTTTTTGCCGATGGTGTTATTGTATCCACCGCCACTGGCTCTACGGCTTACTCACTCAGTTGCGGCGGACCTATTCTGGAACCCGGTCTAAATGCCATGATTATTACCCCAATCGCTTCACATTCCCTTAATGCACGACCAATTGTTATTTCCAATCAACACGTTCTTTCTTTCAGAATTTATGGCCGAAATCCTCAATACACGCTTTCCTTAGATTCAAAAGTTTATACACCTTCCATAGATTTTACAAAAGAGTTTATAAAAATTTCCAAACCGGCTCAACTGTTTCATTTAGTCGTACCACATCCCTACCACTTTTTTGATTCCTTGCGAAATAAATTATATTGGGGAAGTGATAAACGTTTCTGATAAAATTCTATGCATCCGTCTTTTTCTTTACTCTTAAATAGCATTAAAAAATCGGTAGATATTGAAGATACACTTTTTCTGGAAGCACATCAACAATCACCGCATACAAGTATTAAATTAAACAGTCATAAAATAAACGACATTCAACTACTGGAATTCTCAATACAACAGCCGATAAAATGGACAGAAAATGCTTTTTATTTGAACGAAAGACCAACTTTTTATGCAGACCCAATCTTTTACGCAGGCGGATATTATGTAATGGATGCTTCTTCAATGTTTATAGAGTACATTTTGAAACAATTAAATATCTCAAAAAGCAGTTGTATTTTAGACGTTGCAGCCGCACCCGGCGGAAAATCTGTGATAATAAGTGATTACTTAAACGAAGACGGTATTTTGTGGAGTAATGAAATAAACTTTAATCGTGCTAAAATTTTAGCATATAATTTATCTAAATGGGGAAAATGTAATTTTTTAATTACTAACAATGACTCCGCAAAATTTAATACCATACAAGAATTATTTGATGTGGCAGTATGCGATGCCCCCTGCTCTGGATCCGGCCTATTCAGAAAATATCCGGACTGGATAACGGCTTTCAATGCTTCTTTAGTTCAGCAATGTGTTCAAAGACAAAAACAGATTTTAAAAAATAGTTTTTCTTCCATTAAAGAAAACGGTTATTTGATCTATTGCACCTGTTCTTATACCAGCGAAGAAAACGAAGAAATCGCTGATTATATTATTGAAAATGGTTTTGACTATGTAGAGATACCTATACCCGCAGAATGGGGCATTGTAAAATCACGCATAGGCCTCCGCTTCTTCCCACATCTAACAGCTTCCGAAGGATTTTATTATGCTGTTTTTCAAAAAAAATCCAAAACATCATCAGAAAATCAGCACGATAAAAGAACAGGACAGCACCCGGAAAAATCACAAAAAACAAAGCACGTACGATTCATAGAATATCTGAACCTCAAAAACTATCATCAAACATATACATGGAAAAATAAATTCTTTTTATCCAATACTGCTGCAGAAAAAACTTTCAAACCAAATTTTAATTATGTGTCGATTGGCACTTGTATCCATGAAAAAGAAAGCCATGTCCCTGCTGCAGAATTAGCGTTTTCACTGCATCTTAATAATACCATCCCAACATTAGAACTTTCAAAAAAAGACGCCCTGTCTTTTCTGAGTAAAACATCACTTCAACTTTCTGCACCCAAAGGATGGTATTGGATCACCTACAAAAATTTAGGACTGGGATGGGCAAAAGTATTAGAAAACAGAATCAACAATTACTTTCCAACCGACTGGCGCATCCTCAAAGAAATAGATGAACTCCATAAATAATCTCCGCACACTTGCACGCTCATTCTCCCATTAAAACAGTAGGCAAATTTCAAACTTTTAAACATTCTACCGGCTTGTTAATTTTTATTTACCGCTATTTAAAAAATTTATTGTACATTTGCACCCCTTAATAATTAAAAAACAATTAATCATGGCTACAAGAATTCGTTTACAAAGACACGGAAAGAAAAATTATGCTTTCTTTCACATTGTGGTAGCGGACAGTAGAGCCCCACGCGATGGGAAGTTCATCGAAAAATTAGGATATTACAATCCTAATACTAATCCTGCCACTATTGAATTAAACTTTGACCGGGCACTTTACTGGCTTAATGTCGGTGCTCAACCTACTGAAACCGGAAAAAGAATCCTTTCTTACAAAGGCGTCTTACTAAAAAAACACCTCTTAGAAGGCGTTAAAAAAGGCGCACTCACCGAAGAACAAGCCGAAAAAAAATTTCAAGATTGGCTACAACAAAAGTTATCTAAAATTGAATCAAAAAAACAAAAATTAGCCAAAGAATCCGAAGAACAAAGAGCCGCTCGCCTGAAAGCCGAAGAAGAATACAGAAAACAAAAAGAAAGCAAAAAAGCCGCCGCACCAACAGGAGAAACTTCAGAAACGCCTTCTAGCGAAGCATAAAAGATTCTTTGACTGCTTACAAAAATTTTCTCAACTTTATCCCGATAACCATTGTTATCGGGATTTTCGTTTTAAATTTTTTCTATGAAAAGTTTACTTTTAGATAAAATTTTTGAACACTACCTACAAAACCCGGAAAATTTTCATAAACATAGAATCATATTTGTTTTACCCTCCAGACGCAGCATTGTGTATTCCAAGCATTATCTCAAAAATTTATTCAAGCAAAAAAATATCTCCACCATTTTCCCCGAAATCATTACCATCCACGAATGGCTAGAACAGCTTACAGGACTTATTGTATTACCCAAAACACAATTGCTCTACCATCTTTACACTTCTTACAAAAAACAATTTGATAAATCAGCAGAACCATTTGCCTCTTTCCTGAAGTGGGGAACAATGCTATTGAATGACTTTAATGACGTGCTCATCAGCCATCCTAACGATCCCCAAAAACAACAACAAATCTACACAAACCTCACCAATATCAAAGAAATAGAACATTGGAGTTTAAACCGAGAACCACTTTCTGAAAATCAAAAACGCTATCTTGAGTTAATGCAATCTTTTTACAATATCTTTCAGGACTTTAATAATACGCTACTTCAACACAATTATGCTTACAGCGGACTACTTTATGAACAATCCGTAAAAATTATTCAATCGCAAGATACTAATAGTATTCCGTATTTGAGTGCCGTGCATCAGTTTGTTTTTATTGGGCTCAATGCCATTACACCCGCCGAAAAAATTATTCTGACCACTCTCAAAAAAGAAAAAAAAGCCAAATTTTACTGGGATTACGACCCATATTATGTCTCTGAAAACCCTAAACACGAAGCAGGCGAATTTATCCGAAAAAATACTACAGAGTTAGGTTTAGAAGAACTCAATAAACAAGATCGTTCCTATTTTGATAATTCTAAAACAATTCAAATAGTAGCCGCTACCAATGATGTAGAAGAAGCACTCTATATCAAACAGATATTAAATGAACTCATCAAAGAAAACCCTTCGCTGGATAACACAGCCATTATTCTCAATAAACCCGAAGCACTTAATATATTACTTTCTGCTATTCCTCAGGATATAGAGTACAATATCTCAATGGAATACCCGCTTTCATACACGGCTGTTTTTCAATTCTTAAATCAACTCTTTAAAATTTTAATAGACCAGGAAATTAAAAACAAAAAACTCATTTACCACAAGTATTTTACAAGCATCTTACAAAATCCCTTCTTTAAATTTTATCTATGGAATGTTCATAAAATCAAGGAATCTCACATTAATATCCTCATTCAAAATGTTCATCAGAAAAATAAAATTTACATTGCCTTAGAACAAGACAGTATTTTCAACGATAAAGAATACAAAGAAGATACAAAACAAGCCGCACAGCACATTCATTCAGAGTTTCAACAGCTATTGTCCCTCCACAATTCATCTTTAAGCCCCATTATTCATTTCCTTGAATCTTACTTACAACACTTACAAAAAAATAAAAACAAAGACATCATTACCATCAATACTATACAAAATATCTGTCAGCATCTCAACAATTTAGAACAAATCCTTTCTAATGACAAAGAACACGTATTTAAAAACACAAAAGATATTCACGCCTTGTTCTATTATACTTTATCTCACGAGTCATTAGCATTCAAAGGCGAACCATTAAAAGGGCTACAAATTCTCGGAATGTTAGAATCCAGATTATTGGATTTTGAAAACATTCTCATTCCTTTTATGAATGAAGGCATTTTCCCCCCCAACTCTCAAAAACATTCCTTCTTCCCATTTGATTTGAGATTCTATTACAATCTACCTACACATTACAACGATGATGCTACTTTTTCTTATACATTTTACAGAAACTTACACTCTCCTAAAAAAATATTCCTATCCTACAACAACTCTGATAGCGATGAAAACATTCGGTTATACCTTCCTAAAGCCGAACAAAGCCGCTATATTCAACAAATTCTGTATGAATTATCACTCCGCAAACCTTCTATTAAAATAAACCCAAACACGCTTGTGAACACACCACCTAATCTTCAATACTCCAAAGCAATTACTATTCCAAAAGATGCTTCTATTTATCAATTATTATTAGACCTTGTGTATTCGCCCACCAGCATTACAACATATTTAGATTGTTCCTTAAAATTTTATTTCAGTTATATTCTCAAATTAAAAGAAGTAGAAGAAGCCACAGAAGAAATTCAAGCCAATATGGAAGGCAATATCTTTCATAAAGTAATGCAGGAAATTTATTCTGATAAAAATTATTACAATAATCAAGGATATTTAGACGCTAATAAAATAACACAACTCATTCAAAACCCACAACAAATCTCCAATATCATCAATAGTGAAATAGACCAACTTCATTTAGAACACAAAGGTAAAATTTTAATTCAAGAAGAATTACTCAAAGAAGAGATATTAGAATTTTTAAGGAAAGAACAGGAGTTTATTAACAACAATCAAGTAAAAATTATTTATACCGAAAAAGAAAATACAAACAATAATAAAACCACTTGTTCTTTAAATGTTGACACGAATATGATAAAATATTATGGTATTCCAGACAGAATTGATGCAATCAACGATACATTTTTCAGAGTAGTAGATTACAAAACCTCTTTCAAAAAAACAGATACATTAGAATTTAGTAATAATGTCGGTATAAAAAATAAAGAAAATAAAAAAAATAAAAATGAAAACTATAACAAACAAATACAACTTTTGGTGTATGTGTTGTATGCCATAAAAACAAATCAAATTACACTCCACAAACCTGTTACAGCCGCTATCCTCCCTTTAAGAGATAGAAGCAATCAAAAAAACGACTATCAAAAATATATTACAGAAATGGGAAATATAAAACATTTTACCAATACAAGTGAAATAGAAAATGTTCTCACTTCTATTTTTCAAAATCACATCTTAAATACATCCGAAAATTTTCATCAAACCGATAATGTAAAAATGTGTGAGTATTGTGCTTTCAATTATATTTGTAAGCGATAATCCACTGCCATTAAATTTGTAACTTTGCAATAAACGATTTTTTCATCCATTAAACTTTTTACTTGTATAAATGCAATTACAAAGCGACATCAAAATTGAAGAATACAGCATTGTCCCACAAAAAGTCAGTGAAAAAGAATTACGACAAAAATCATTGCTCTTGTCACTTTCCATCTTTCAGGACGAGCTGGAATCGGCCATCATTGATTTAGAAACCCATTCTGTTTATACCTCTGCCATTTATTCTTCTGCTCAACATAAATTTTCCAATAACGAATTAAGTTTTTTACTGAATGACTTTATTCATCGTTACCATTTGCAAACAATAGCATTCAAAAACATTCAGATAATCTGCTCCACCCCCCATTTTACTATTTGTCCGGCAGAATTTTATTTACCCGAAAATAAACACGAACTCCTCCGTTTTACACAACCAATTACTTCTGATGAACATATTTTAGTAAACGACTTTGAATCTATTAAAATTTTATACACCATTCCACAATCTTTACACAACACCCTGATTCAACTATTTCCTTCTGCAAAATTATACCACTCTTCCACCTCCTTATTGTATATTCTTTTTTATCACCCTTTACTCATCCATTCAAAACTTTGGATACACCTGCATCCCAACTATATTGAAGTCATTGCCAAAGAGCAAAAACAATTTTTATTTTACAATACTTTTGATACAAAAACTTCTTTGGACGTTTTATATTACATTTTATTTGTGATTGAACAATTAAAATTTTCACCACAAGAAACAGATGTATACATCAGCGGGAACATTTCATTGAAACACAGCATTATTCAACTATTACAAAAATATCTTCACAGTGTACAGATTTTGCATCACCATCCTAAACTGCATATTCTTCCATTGAACACCTCGCTCTTATCACACCATCATTTTATCACCTTAAACCACCATTTATGCGCATCATCTCAGGCAAATACAAAGGCAGAAAATTAAGAGCCCCCATTATTGATGACATTCGCCCTACCACCGATTTTGCCAAAACGGGCTTGTTTAATATCCTGAATAATCACATTGATTTTGAAAACATTATTGTATTAGATTTATTCTGTGGTTTTGGGAATATCGCTTTGGAGTTCGCCTCTCGTGGTGCACAATTTGTAGATGCGGTAGATACACATCCACAAAGTATAAAATTCATCAAACATTTTGCATCACAAATCCAATTACCCATAAATACTTATCAATCCGATGTGCTGCAATTCCTCAAAAAAGTACACCAAAAATACGATATTATCTTTGCTGATCCACCTTTTGACAGAAGTGATTTATTAAACAATGTTCTGGAAATAGTTGAAAAACGTGACCTTCTCAAGCCCAACGGCTTTCTTATTCTTGAACACGAAAAAAATACTTCCTTTTCTGATCACCCTTCTTTATTTGATGAACGAAAATATGGTAAAGTGCATTTTAGTTTTTTCAAAAAGACCGAGTAAGCATTAATTGGTTACTTCTACTTTCTTACATTCTAAACTATTGTCTTTTAAGTATATTAAATAACCCATTACATTTTTACTTTGATAAAGGGACTGAATAATGCCCACGTACTTTGAAAGTTGTAATTGATGTTTAGAAGAATGTAAGCCGGTCTTGAATTCCAATACAATTATTTCATTTTGTTTCGTAAAAATTATTTTATCCGGCCGATATACCTCCTCCTCACCAGAAATCACCTCTAATTCATTCAAAACATACTGAATATTGTTAGGATCAAAGTATTGCTTTAGCTCAGAATGATCCACTAACTGCTGGAATATTGCTTCGAAATGCTTTAATTCATCAAAATTTATCAATCCTTTGGCAATCGCTTTTTTCAAGGGCTTCTCAATAGCATTATCATTGACGAACTCCAACAATTTATGCACCTTAATCCCCATCCCTATTTCATCCGAATAAGGATTGGCATCGTCTGATAATAAAACATTCGGATTATAAACCAATTTTTCTTCAACAATTGAGATAGTATCAGAAGATCTCGTTTGAATATTCGGCCGCTCCTCATACACACCATAGTAAAACACCTTTTTGGAAGAGCCCTCTTGCTGCTTATCATTATCTGTATTCAGATTACGCATCGGTTTTTCACGAAAAAGATTCTTTATTTTTGGTTTTACAATATATTCGTAGTATTTACAATCATCGTATCTATTATTTATTTCTCCAAAAACATACAAACGATTCACGGCTCTTGTCAAGGCCACATAAATAAGATTGATATTTTCAAGATGTGCTTCTTCTGACTTATGGCGGGCAAAATCTGCATCCAATAATTGTATGGTCTCAAATGGCAAATACATAGTCAAATTTTGAAAATCATTAACAAAAATATTCTTGTCATTATACTTCCAACTTATGGTAAAATTATCGGGGAGAGAGCACCAATAATGATTGCTTTTTACATTGCTATTAAAGTTCAAATTCGTGATGACAACCGGAAACTCAAGTCCCTTACTTTTATGAATCGTGTATACTTTTACAGCATTGAGATCCTGTCCTACCTGAATAGTAAATTTACGTTTGTTATTTTCCCAAAAATCAAGAAAATCATCTAAGGTATTACCCTGTGAAGCATACTGGTGCACATATAAACTAACAATGTTCAATAACTTTTGCACATACGAATGAAATGGAATCTTAAAGAATTCAATTATATTCAAACATAATTGATAAACATCCATTTTTGACAAGTTAAAATGAATATCCTTAAATGCCGGATCTTCATTAAACTGATATATAAAAATTTCACTTAATTTTTCATCATAATAAAAATCACCGGACAAATTCTTACTTTGTTTTAGATAATAATTCCAACAAACTGCATTAGCAATTTTATCATAAGGATTTAATAAAACCCTTAAAAAGGCGATAATAAAATCCACCTCTTCATTTTGAAAAATGGTCAGCCCTTCCGGTGCAATAAACTGAAGTATTTCACCATTATTTAATTTTTGAGAAGATAATTCATTTATCAATGAAGCAATTTCACTTTTTGTACGCAACAATATACAGATGTCTTTTTGTTGATACCCTAACTCAATGCATTCGTTTATTTTTTCTAACACATCATTTATAAATTCCTTTTGACGCTGTTCTTTATTTTTAAGAGTTTTACAATCGTATTCAATAATTTCTACATAACCCTGTTTAGCACTGCACGCCCATTGTTCCGCATCTTTATAAACACGACCAATAAGATTTAAATCTCCATAATTCAAATTATTAAATACAGCATTATTAAATTCAACAATATTTTTCGCACTTCTGAAATTATATTGCAGCGACTTGGACTCAATATGAGATTTAAATCGTTCCCAATCTCTTTGTAATCTCTCTAAATCAATATGTTTATGTTGTGCTAAATTAATAAACTGATGAACATTGGCATTTCGCCACATATATATGGATTGCTTCGGATCTCCAACAATATAATTGGTATGACCTTCTGCCATCGCATTGTGTATCAATGGCAATAAATTATTAAACTGCATGGTAGATGTATCCTGAAACTCATCAATTAAAAAATGCCTGTAACGCGTGCCAATTTTTTCAAAAATGAAATCTACAGATTTTTCATTTTGAATAACCTTGTTGATTTCCCTTGTAAAATCTGAAAAAAATAAAATATCCTCTTCTCTCTTTATAGTGCTTAAAACATCCTGTAATTCAATTGCCAAACGTGTAATCAGAAGACGACTGAGTAATTGTTGAAATAAATGGAGAGAATCAGCATCACGCTTGATGGTTTCATAACCCAACTGCTTTCCTAAATGGTATATCTTATTAATTTCTTCAACATCCTTTTGTCTTTGGTTTTCAACATAATCCTTGGGCCTTTTGTAGAAAAAATCTTCTGCATTATTAAGTATTTCAAAACTAAAAAAAGGTTCCTTGTAAACCTTATTTAAGTTCTCAATTCCTTTAACTTTTATTTTATCATAAGTATTCTTAATCTCCAATCTATTTCTATCACATTCATACCAATTATTTTTCTTTCCAACTTCTTCAATTTTTTTTCTAATTTCCTCCTCAAATTCTTGAATACGTGGCGTAATACAGTTTTTGCTATCAGAATAAGCGTCTTTCAATTTCTTTTCATCAATTTTATTTAATCTCTCTTTTAATGTTTGCAACTCTTCATTTGAAATTTCTTTTTCTGTCAATGGTTTGATTATATTAATAATCTCCTGAATAAATTTACGAATCGAATAATTTTCATCTATTTCAATTCTATTTCTAACAAATTCCATTATCCATTGAAATCTCTGATTATTCGTAGTTTCCAATTCATCTAAAAAACGTTCAATTGTTTTATTGTAATAATCCTCCGTATTGGTGGCTATATTGTACACCAATGAATAATTCAAATCATACGCAAAACTCTTCAACACTCTATTTGAAAACGAATCGATGGTAGATAACGAAACATCGGAGTAATTATGTAATAAGTGATACAATAGATCTTCTGCTCTTTGCCGTATAGTATCATCATCCATTGAGCAATCATTAAAATAAATTTTCTTTAATTTCTCAAATTGTGATTCATCGCCTTTGGCAATTTCAAACAAAACAGAAACCAAACGTTTTTTTAATTCATTAGCAACAGCATTCGTAAACGTTAATCCTAATATCTGACGAATCTTTCTTAATTCAAATTGTCCGCTTTCTCCTTCTATAATAATTTTGAGAATTTCTCTAATTAAAGTCGTCGTTTTTCCACTACCCGCCGATGCATTGTAAATAAGCAATAAAGGTATATTCTTATTCATATTTTATTTTTATTGAAAATTACCCACGCTATAAATAACAAGGCATAAACTATTAAAATTCCAAGCACAACAGATGACAGTATAACATAAGAAAGAAAAGAAATTAAAAATCCTACAAGTGTAAACAGATACACAGTCAGAGATGTTTTACTATGCGACTTCCACCGCTTTAATAAATAATGATGCAAATGATTCTTATCGGCCTTAAACGGCGATTGCCCTCTCATAAGCCGAATGGTAAAAACACGCAAAGTATCGGTAATAGGATAAATCAACAACGACATAGCCGCCAATGGTTTAGAATAATCGATCAGATATTTAGGAATTTCAGTAGTAGGATATTCTATAAAACTCACACTTAAAAAATAAATAATCAAACCAATAGACAAAGAACCTGAATCTCCCATAAAAATTTTAGCCGGTGAAAAATTATACACCAAAAAACCACACAGCGCACCGCACAAAGCAAATGAAAGTATAGCCAATGAATAATCATTGAGTAGTAAATAAAACACTCCCATTCCTAAAGCAAAAACAGCACTCACCCCACCCGCTAATCCATCAATGCCATCAATCAGATTGATAGCATTCACTAAACCAATATACACCAAAAACGAAAATATAAAACTCAACCAATATGGAATTTCTTCAACACCCAATAGCCCGTGAAATCCAGTAATCCGAACATTTCCAATCACAATCAAAATAATACCGGCTATAAAGTGTGCGATAATTTTTTTCTCCGGTGCTGTCCCAATCAAATCATCTTTTATCCCAACAAAAAAAATCAATAGCGCCGCCGATAACAATATCTTTGAGTCAATCAACACGTGTCGTATTTGATAATACAGATGCAAATCATCAATATTCAACCATAAGCCATACGCAAAAAAGGTAGCGGCAAAGATAATCACACCGCCTAAGGTAGGCACCGGCCGTTCGTGTACTTTTCGTTCTTCGGTTGGCAAGTCCGTCAAGCCCTTTTCCTGCATTACTTTGATAAGCACAGGGATCGTGTATAAAGAAACCCCAAAAGCCGTTACAAATGCTAATAAAGACCAAATCATTATAAAAATTTTATCAATTAAAAATCATAAAATATATTGTAAAGTGCTGTCTGCAATTGAAGGTAAATATAATTAGAATTTTGATTAGTCATTTGTCTGTTTTCAACACCTAAATTGATCATTAAATTGTAAGAAGGATTCAATACAAAACCTAATAAAAATTTACTATACACCACATTATTATTTATTTTATCCTGTGAATGTATTTGAAAAGCACCCACCCATCGCTTCTTTTTAAGAGCCAACATACTCACTAATTCATTTCCAAATTCAGGAGTGTACGCTAAATTTTGATTAAAATGTGTGTAGGAGTTGTTAGCATATATATCTGAAGTCGTAGCAGTATACATATTGCTTTTTACATCGTTCCATTCTGATAAAAACATTATCCGCCAGTCCTTCCATTTTGCCAGCCATTTCAATCCAATCTGATAAGCATACGCCTCGTCCTGTTTAGAAAAACGCGATTCATCATCCAGAACAAACTGCCCGTATACCATTAATACTTTGAATAATTTTTGTTGGAAATCTACTCCTGCCAGAACATTATTTTTTTGTTGCATTCCATAATATGCAAGTTGTGAAAACAACACAGGGCTAAACAACATCGCCTCTCCTCGCCATATATTTTTTCTGTCTGCTACTTCACCAATAACACTTTGAAACAAACCCACCCGTGTATGTTTTGAAATACCTACATTCAAATACTGATACATAAAAATTTTCTTTTGAAACAAACGCTCTGTATTCTTTGGAATATTCTGTGAAGCAGACACTAAATTGTTCAACATCGCATAATTGCAAATGTAATGCAATCGCCCTTTCCACCAAATTTGCTCCACTTTGATATACGGATACACAAACGCATTATCACTTAATAACAATGACCGATACCCATTTCCAATTTTTTGCTTACCCGTACCCAATGTGATATTCAGATTTTTCGTGGCCTGCACGCTCACTATTCCCGCACTAAATGCATAATCAAAGCCACTATTTTTAAATGCTTTCCATCTTCCTTGTCCCGGCACAACACCGGTTGATTTGGAATATTGATATAAATACGTTGGAAAAACCGATTGATTTTCGGATAACATAGTTTCAATATACACTCTGTCAAATTGCACCGATGCTATAAACCCGCGTGTATTCGTATAAGCTGAAAATGAACTATCGCCGCTCACTTTTCCTTTTTGAAAATTTATCAACGGATTGATCCGTATATGAAACGCTTTCTGACGAATAGATACCACATCTTTTTCAAACATAATATCTAAAGCAGGATCGTTTTTAATGTATTTAAACATTCTAAAATTAGTATCAACATTGGGATACTGTTGATACACAAAAGGATGGAGCGGATAAACATTCGTTGGTAGAATGGTATCGGATTTTAGTAGGGAATAATCCTGAATGTTTTGAAACAACCAATGATTAGGTAAAGACGAAAACTGAGCCCAAACGATTGATGAATAAAAAAAAACGAAGAAAAAAAATAAATTACTTCGGGAAAAAGTATTGATTTTAAAAAACAAAAAGTTTGCCACACCTTGCATCGTGAGCAAACTTACTGAAAAAAATGCTAATTTGGATATTACTTCAAAGTACCTTTTTCTTCGGCTTCTTTGTTGAGTTGCGGAATTTTGTACATCCAGTAAAACAAAAGCCCTACAATGATGCCGCCTAACAGCATATTGGGCTTATGACCGAGTGCTCTTAAAATTGGGAAAATACCATTGGTGCATAAGTCACCGATACCATAAAAAATATCTGTCCACGTAATCATTAATTTCAGCATAAAAAATATTTTGGGCAAATATACGAAGGAAATTTTATTTTTATTTTATTTTTTTTAGCAGTAGTTTTGCTTTGAAAAATTGGTTTACATCGCTCATTTATGGCATATAAAACGAATATTAAAGAAGAAGAATTAAAAAACAAAGTAGCCGATGATTATTTTTGGTTATACGATTGTTCAAAGATTATTGGAAATATAGATTTTTGTGTTGGTATTCACAAAAGTGATTTGAATAGTGAGTTTGAATCTTTATTCTGGGCTGAAGCCAAAAAAGGAATATCGGATGTTTACAAATCTATTACACAATTAATACTCACTATCGGAAAGGAAAGAACTTTTGATAAATATCTACCGCCTTCGTATTTAGGGGCTTTTGATGCTGAAAAAATTGCTTTTATTCCTTTCGATAAAATTTATGATATTTTTTATATTAATGACTTTAACTGGAAGGTACCACCATCCAATCATCAAACAAAAGAGTTTCAATTAATTTTTAATAAAGTCAAAACTATCATTGACGCTAACGCCTTACTTTTCTTTTTTGAGAAAGATAATAAAGAATTAAAGAAATTTATAAAACAAAATTTTATTATTGGTAAATTTGGAATATCTAAAATTAAAATAGATAAAAATAATTTTTTGAATATATATAACAAATGGTTAGAACAAGTTAAGCCATCAATTGCAGTAAATTGGGAAAAAGCAAAAGAATTTGGAATTATTGATGGAGATTTCTACTTAGCCGATTTATTATCCTCTGATAACATCACTCTGAAAGACAAACTTTTTGTATTATTGAAAAAAGATCATTATGAATTAGACAGAAAAATTGATGAAACCGGAATGTTTACAAGTAAAAGAACAGAATTTAATGACGGACAAAAAGCGCACAGTCAATTTTGGAACAAATACGAAAGACCACCCAAACAAGAATATTGGGATTATATTGTAGAAAGAAGGGATTTACTTGTTCCACAAGATATAAGAGAAAGAAAAGGTAGTTTTTTCACACCTCAAAAATGGGTAGAGTTATCACAAGAATACCTCACATCTACATTAGGTGAAAATTGGCAAGATGAATACTTTGTGTGGGATTGTGCCGCAGGTACAGGAAATTTATTAAATGGTCTTACTAACAAATATAATGTATGGGCATCCACATTAGATAAACAAGATGTAGAAGTCATGCATGATAGAATTAGTAATGGTGCCAATTTATTGCACGACCACGTCTTTCAGTTTGATTTTTTAAATGATGACTTGATTCCTGTTTCAAAAGGTGGGAAAATACCCGATAAACTATATGATATTATTCGCACGCCAGAAAATCGTAAAAAATTAGTAATTTATATCAATCCACCCTATGCCGAAGTATCAAGTACTATTGGCAAAGGGAAAGCAGGCGTTAATAAATCAAAAATTCATGAGAAATATTCCAATCACATTGGCACAGCAGGCAGAGAACTTTTTGCATTATTTCTCATTAGAATATATTGTGAAATTCCCGGTTGTATTATTGCTGAATTTTCTACACTAAAAGCATTACAGGGCGCAGCGTTTTCCAAATTCAGAAATCTTTTCAAAGCCGAACTCAAAAGTATTTTTATTGTACCTGCTTATACATTTGATAATGTAAATGGTCAATTTCCTATTGGCTTCAAAGTATGGAACACAGCCGTTTCAAAACCTTTTAAGAAAATTAAAGCGGATGTATATGATGAAAATGGTAATTTGATACTCAAAAAATCTATCATTTCTGTACCAAAATCAAAGTTCATTAGTAATTGGATTAACTTGTATAAAAACGATAATTCAAAATATATTATCGGTTTTCTGGCAGGTACTAATGGCAATGATTTTCAACATAATAATATTGTTTACATTCTAAATCACAAAAAGCAAATGCCCAATCCACGTGGAATTTGGATATCTCATGAAAATATAATTCCTGTTGCCGTTTACTTTGCAGTAAGGCATTGCTTTGAAGCAAACTGGTTAAACGATAGAGATCAGTTTTTAGTTCCAACAAATGATTGGGAACAAGATAAAGAGTTTCAAAATGACTGCTTGGCATTCACTCTTTTTCATGGACAAAATAAAATTTCATGTGAAAAAGGTGTTAATCATTGGATTCCCTTTTCAGAAGAAGAAATAAACGCACTTGAAAAATTTGATAGTAATTTTATGTATAATTTCATAAACGGTATTAAACCTGATTTATCTGACAATAACTTATTTTCCATTAATGAACCTAAACCTAAATATAAAGTACCACTAAAATTTTCAAAAGAAGCAAAAGAAGTTTTTAAATCTGGTTTACAAATATGGAAATACTATCATCAGCAAAAAAGAATAAATGTAAACGCTTCTCTTTACGATATAAAAGAATATTTTCAGGGTAGAAATACAAAAGGGAAAATGAACAATATCAGTAGTGATTCTGTTTATATGGATTTAATAAAAGATTTAAGAGAAAAAATAAATATTCTTGCTGAAAAAATTCAGCCCAAAGTATATAAATATGGTTTTTTAATTAAATAATTAACTTAAAATTAGCCACCTGTTATTCTTTAAGTATTCATTGATTGTTGTAAACAATACTATTGGTGTTGCTTTTCTCCAGTTGGCATGATTCAATGTTTCTGACCATATTAAATAATTACTCAATC
>CAZNVL010000002.1:0-27721 GCA_964576565.1 uncultured Flavobacteriaceae bacterium
TATTTTTTTCTGGGTTTAGTACTTGTTTTTTTAGTAACCGAAGCGGCTGCTTTTTTTGTGCTGTTTTTTTTCTCTGGTTTGCTGACTTCTTCTACCAGTTCTCCACCTTTAAAATCTTCACCAATAATCTCTATGGCTTCATTCAACGTTAACGCTTTGGGGTCTTTATCTTTTGGAACTTTGTAATTTTTTTTATTGTAAGCAATATAAGGTCCGTAACGGCCATTTAATATCTGAATGCCCTCCTTTTCAAAGTGTTGTATAATTTTAGATTGAGCAGCGTTTTGTTTGTTTTGAATTAGTTCAATAGCTCTTTCAAGGGTAATAGAATAAGGGTCTTCTTCTTTAGGTATGGAAGCAAAGGTTCCATCGTACAATACATAAGGTCCGAATCTGCCGATATTTACGATTATCTCTTTACCGTTATGTTTACCTAAAACTTTTGGTAGTTCAAATAAATTTAAGGCCTGTTCCAGTGTAATGGTATGAATGCTCAGGTTTTTAGGCATTTTAGCGTATTTGGGTTTTTCTTCATCGTCTTGTTCTCCGAGTTGTACCAATGGTCCAAAACGACCTATTCGTGCGATGACTTTTTTTCCGGATTTAGGATCCATTCCCAACACACGTTCACCGGTACTTCTCTCGGATTCTTCTATCGTTTTCACGACATCTTTATGAAATGGAAAGTAAAATTTCTCTAACATTTTCACCCAATCTAACTGACCGATGGCTATTTCATCAAATTCTTCTTCTACGTTAGCAGTAAATTGATAATCCATTATTTCCGGAAAATGTTTCATTAAAAAATCGGTTACTACTATTCCCAGATCTGTGGGAAATAGCTTGGCTTTTTCAGCACCTGTTGTTTCTTTTTTAATTTCTTTTCGGATGTTTTTATTTTCTAAAATGAGTTCTACATATTCTCTTTCTTTCCCTTCTTTATCTGTTTTTAGTATATAATCTCTTTTTTGAATGGTGGAAATGGTAGGTGCATAGGTGGAAGGACGACCTATTCCAAGTTCTTCTAACTTTTTGACCAGAGAGGCCTCTGTGTATCTTGGCGGATGATGTGTAAAACGTTGTAATGCTTTAATTTCTTTTACTTGAAGTTCTTGTCCTTTCTTTAGAGGAGGTAATAAACTGTGGTCTTCATTGGATGTTTCGGCTTCTTCGTCTGAGCTTTCGATGTATAGTTTTAAAAAGCCATCAAACTTGATGACTTCACCTTGGGCGATAAATTTTTCTTCACGCGTACTGATTTTTATTTTGGCAATGGTTTTTTCTAATAAAGCATCGGCCATTTGTGAGGCGACTGTTCTTTTCCATATTAGTTCGTAAAGTCGTTGTTCGTTTTTATCACCTTCTATCTGAAGTTTATTGATATAAGTGGGGCGGATGGCTTCGTGTGCTTCCTGGGCATTTTTACTTTTAGTCGTGAATTGACGTTTTTGATGGTACTTTTTGCCGTAAAAATCGTGGATAACTTCTTCAGCTGTTTCCAGGGCATAATCGGACAAGTTCACAGAATCGGTTCTCATGTAGGTAATGTGTCCGGCTTCGTACAGTCGTTGGGCAATGGTCATCGTTTGTGCGACTGAAAAACCTAATTTACGGGAGGCTTCTTGCTGTAAGGTAGACGTGGTGAAAGGGGCAGAAGGTGTGCGTTTGGCGGGCTTTGTTTCGATGCTTTCTACTTCAAATTGTGCCTTCTTGCATTTTTCTAAAAAATCCTGTGCGTCTTTTTCGGTGTCAAATTTTTTGTCTAACTCTGCTTTAAAGGTTTGCCCATCTGTTGAAAATAAAGCACTGATTTTGAAAAAGGTTTTGGATTCAAAATTCTGAATTTCCCGTTCACGTTCTACAATTAAACGAACGGCAACGGATTGTACGCGTCCGGCAGAAAGATTGGCTTTGATTTTTTTCCAGAGTATGGGTGAAAGTTCATAGCCCACCAATCTATCCAGAATCCGACGCGCTTGTTGAGCATTCACCAGATTAATATCAATGTCTCTTGGGTTTTTAATCGCTGCTTCGATGGCTTTTTTTGTAATTTCGTGAAATACAATACGTTTTCTTTTTTCTTTTGGTAAATTCAGTGCTTCTGATAAATGCCAGGCAATGGCTTCTCCTTCTCTATCTTCATCGGATGCTAACCATACAATATCCGCTTCTTTAGAGTATTTTTTTAGTTCGTCAATGATTTTCTTTTTTTCAGGGTCTATGACATAAGTGGGTTGGAAGCCATTATGGATATCTACACTTAAATCATTTTTTGCTAAATCTCTGATGTGACCAAAACTGGATTTTACTTCAAATTCTTTTCCTAAAAATTTTTGAATGGTTTTGGCTTTGGCAGGCGACTCTACGATGACTAAATTTTTTTTCATGGGCGTAGGTTAGTAAAAATTTCTGCAAAGATGTGTAAAATTTTTCTTTTAGATGTTATGCTGTATGTTTTATGAAATCTTTTTGTCAATTTTGCAAAGATGAAATTATTATTTATTGCAGTTTTATTTTGTATTCCATTTGTTTTCATTGCTCAGGATAAACCAGTTATTTATTGGAATGCTTTTGTTTTTCATGTACCTGATGATACGGCTAAAAAATCCTGTTATGCAGAAATAGCATTGACGATTGCCCCGTACAATTTAAATGTTCAGAAAAATAAAGACAGTAGTTGGTTTGTGGCTATCAAAGGAATAGTAGATATTTATGAAGGGGATAATTTATTTAAGAGAGATAGTTTTGTTGTAAAAAGCCCTGCTGCCCAAAAATTAGAAGAATTAAATTATTTTGGTTACATCAGAAGATACTGGTTAAATAACTTTAAAAAATATACCATTCAACTACGTCTTACAGATGCTTTTGCAAAAGATGCCTTTTCTTATTTTTATGATGAAAAGAAATTTCAAACCTACTTTAAATCGGATAGTATCTGCTTCTCAAGTATTCAGTTTATTGATGTTATTGAAAAATCACAGCCGTCCAATATGTATTACAAGCATGGTTATACCATGATTCCATACAACGATAACTATTTCAATGAACAGTATGATGAATTGAAGTTTCTGACAGAACTGTACTTTGCAGATAAGATTGTGGGTGAAAATGAACCGTTTGTGGTGCATTATTTTATCATTGACAAAGACAATAATAAAGTAGTGGAAAATGTTGGTGGCTTCAAAAAAATGCAGGCCTCTAAAGTCAATGTGCTGATGGGTACGTTGTCTATTAAGAATTTGCCTTCCGGTAATTATTTTCTGAAAATTGAAGTGAAAAACAAATTCAATACGCTTTTGAACCAGTCCCAAATTTATTTTCAAAGAAAAAGTTATACAGTCCAAAAGCACTTGTCACTCAACGATGAATTATTTTTTGGTAACCAAACGAATATTGATACATTAAAAATGTGGACAGAATCTTTGTGGCCAATTGCTAATCAGTTAGAAAAAGAATGGATTATCAACCAAACCATTAACAAGGATGCTCAAATGATGAAAAATTTTATGGTAGATTTCTGGGATAAGAGAGCAGCGGACACCACCTCTGCGATTAAACTGGCAAAAGAATATTATACTCAATTGAATTATGTAATGAAAAACTTTAAGTGTGGAAAAATAGCCCCTTATTATACAGACAGGGGCAGAGTTTTTTTACAATATGGGCCGCCCCATCAACGCACTATTCAACTTTCTGAACCCGGTGCTTATCCTTATGAAATATGGCAGTATTATAGAATTTATGATGCGGCTACTCAGCAATTTTTTTCCAATCGCCGTTTTGTATTTGTCAATAAAGGCATTGCCGATGATTGCTATTCGCTCATACACAGCGATATGAAAGGAGAATACAATAACCCTAACTGGCAAAGAGAAATTATGAAACACGATCCGTACAATATCAATGATCCTTACCAGCAACAAAAAATGAATTACGGTAATAATTTTGATAAACTCTACCAAAATCCTCAGTAAATGCCTACTTATGCGATTGCTATTCTAAACTACAATGGCTGCTCTTTATTGCAAACCTATCTTCCCGTTGTAGTACAACATCATCCAACACATACTATTTACATTATAGACAATGGTTCAACAGACAATAGTATTCAGTGGTTGAAAACACATTATCCCTCTATTTCTATTATTCAAAATGCGAAAAATTATGGCTTTGCAAAAGGATATAATGAGGGACTGAAACATATTCAAACCGATTATTATATCTTAATGAACAATGATATTCGTACCACAGAAAATTGGTTAGAGCCCATTCTTGCGTTTATGAGTAAACGAGAAGAGGTGGCTATCTGCATGCCCAAACTTCTGGATGATCGGAATACTGAAAAGTTTGAATATGCCGGTGCGTGTGGAGGTTATTTAGACGTGTTGGGCTATCCCTTCTGTAGAGGGAGAATCTTTCAGGAATTAGAAGCAGACAAGGGACAATACAACGACATCAGAGAAATTTTTTGGGCAACCGGTGCCTGTATGGTGATTAAGTCAACAGTATTTTGGCAGGCCGGCGGTTTTGATGATGATTTTTTTGCACACATGGAAGAAATTGATTTATGTTGGAGAGTTAAAAATCTTGGATATAAAGTATTGGTGTATCCAGAATCTCATGTTTTCCATTTAGGTGGAGGGACATTGCAGAAAATAAATCCGCACAAGACCTACTTAAATTTCCGAAACAGTTTGCTTATTCTGGTCAAAAATCATCCCTATAAAAATTTATTTTGGAAAATAATTTTCAGATTATTATTAGATGGGGTGGCAGGTTTAAAATTCTTAGTGGAAGGGCATGGTAAGCATACGTGGGCAGTGATAAGAGCACATTTTTTTTTCTACAAAAATTTTAAAAAGTTTTTTAATAAAAGAAAAGCATTTGAAGCGCAGCATCGTGTTCAATACACATTGGAACCCACCTTACATAAAAGCATTGTGATTCAGCATTATTTACTTGGAAAGAAAACGTTTAATGAATTTACTTTGTAAAGACCAGAGCAATCCATTCTTTATCATGCATTGTTTCTAAGTGCTTTAAAGGGAGTGCGTTCTGAATAATTTCATGCTCGTATGCATTCAATATACCACTTACAAATAAAAATCCATTACTTCTCAGTATTTGTTTATAAATGGGTAGATCATTTACTATCACATCTTTTTGAATATTAGCAAGAATAACATCACATTTAAATTCGGGATATTTTGTTGTAATTTGTTGGATATTTCCTAATTCTATAGTATTTTCATTCTGAAGAGTATTCAAAAAATTTTTCTGAAAATTTTCACGCGTATTTTCAATACAAACAGGATCGTTATCAATGGCTATTATCTTATAGGCACCCAGTTTTTGGGCGATAATGCCTAAAATACCGGTGCCACAACCTACATCTAAAATTGTTTTATTTTTTAATTCTTGTTGATATTTAAATAACAAATTAGCCATCATCCAGGTGGTGGAATGATGACCTGTACCAAAACTCATTTTGGGTTCAATAAATATTGGATACGCAATAGCAGGGTTTACAGAATGAAAAGGAGCATAAATTTCACATTGCTCGTTGATTTGGACACTTTCATAATTTTTTTCCCATTCTTCATTCCAGTTTTTGGGTGCAATTAATTCTTTGGAAAACAGAAGTTTTTCATCATACTTGTTAAGTTCATTCAACCATAGATCTTCATCCATTACTTTATCAATCGGAATATACGCTATAAAGCCCGTTTCTGTTTCTACAAAACCTTCAAAGGCATAATCTGAAAGTAGGGTGATTAAAAGGTCCTTATCAGTAGTTTCTGAAAGTTGAAAGTTATATTGCCAGTATGATGTATTTTCCATGATATTTAAGAAGCTGCGTAAATGATTTGTAAAAACTCTTCGCCTTTCAAGGAAGCCGATCCAATTAATCCGCCATCAATATCTTTTTGTTGAAAAAGTTGTTCGGCGTTGGAAGCATTACAACTTCCACCATACAAAATAGGTATGGTATGGGCTATTTCTGCTTCTTTAGTAGCAAGGACTTCCCGAATGTAACTATGCATTTCCTGTGCTTGTTTGGGGGTGGCATTTATGCCGGTGCCAATTGCCCACACGGGTTCATAGGCAAGTAGGACATTTTTCAATTGCTCTGTATTTAAATTTAAAATGTTTTCCAATTGTGATTGAATAACATTAAAGTGTAGTCCTTCCTTTCTTTGTTCTAATTCTTCACCAATACAGTAAATTACTTTCAGATTTTCTTTCAGTGCCAGTTGCAACTTTTGAAATAATATCTGTTCTGTTTCTCCAAATAATTTTCTTCGTTCGGAGTGTCCTATAATCACATATTCACAGCCGACTGATTGGAGAATGCCGGCCGACACTTCACCGGTATAAGCACCTTTTTCATACGCACTGCAGTTCTGGGCGCCTAAAAAGAATTTTTTATTTCTATCCAGTATTTGTGATAAAGGATACAACAATGGAAAAGTAGGACATATTATTTTAATGACTTCATCGTGTGCATTCGTTTTTGAATGTAAAAAATGAACCAATGCTAATCCTTCCTTTAAATTTTTATTTAATTTCCAATTAGCAGCAACAATTTTTGGACGCATTTTTTTGGATGGCAAAGGTAAGTAAGTTATTTTAATGCTTGCTGAAAAAACAAATCATAAGTATATTCGCCATTAATGATACGAAAGGAAATTTTAATTTTTGGGATATGTGTATTTATTGCATTGGTATTATGGATAATTCACCAATTGAACCAAACGTATATTCGTCAGTATCACCTGAATGCTGTAATAGTAGATCTGCCAAAGTCCTACGAACAAGATAGTATTGTTGTGCCAATGAAAATTACCGTAAAAGGATCGGGTTTGAAAATTATTTTACTGGAAAGTTATTATCCTGAAAAAATAGCGATTTCTTTTAAGAAGTTAAAACGTGTCAATAAAAAAGGATTGTTTTTAATTAAACAGGAAAGCATTTCTGAAAACGAACAATTGCCTGTAAAAATTAAAGTTTTAGAGGTTCAGCCGGATACGGTTCGTATTAAATTTTCCACTCAAAATATAAAAAAGAAGAAATGAACGTTGTTTGCATCACGGGTGGTATAGGTTCAGGAAAAACTACAGTGGCTCAAATTATAGAAACATTGGGTTATCCTGTATATTATTCGGATGAAAGGGCAAAAGCAATGTATTTTATACCCGAGATCAAACAAAAAGTTATTCAATGGCTTGGTGAAGAGGCGTATTTAAATGCAACAACACTTAACAGACCTTATATTGCTCATAAAATTTTTTCAGATGAAGTGTTGCTGAACAGGATAAATACCCTCATTCATTCTGCTGTACAAAAAGATTTTCAGGGATTTGTAAAAGAGCATTCGGATGCAGAATTTATGTTTAAAGAAAGTGCTTTAATTTTTGAATCTCAACTTCAATCGTCTTGCTATAAAATTATACTTGTTACAGCACCAAAACAAATTCGCATACAAAGAATTAAAAACAGAGATCATTTGAGTGAAGAGGAAATTATACAAAGAATGAGCAGGCAAATAGAAGATGAAAAAAAACTGGCACAGGTAGATTTTATCATTTACAATAATGAAGAAGAACCGTTGCTTCCAAAAGTTCTGGATATTTTGGAGAAGATCAAAGGAAGGATTTATTGAGAATCATGAATTATACTTCGTATAAATTGACTCTCTTTTTAATCATGTGAGATCTACGCACACATTTTTGTCTTCATGAAAAAAGTCCAGTGCTTTAAATCCTCCTTCTCTGCCTACCCCGGATGCTTTCATGCCTCCAAAAGGTGTTCGTAAATCTCTATTCAGCCAAGTATTAATCCAGATAATACCACTTTCTAAACGATGTGCTACCCGATGTGCGCGAGTAAGATTTTCCGTCCAGATAGTAGCGGCTAATCCATATTCTACACTATTGGCCATTGTAATGACTTCTTCTTCACTATCAAAAGGCATAATGGTTACAACGGGTCCAAAAATTTCTTCCTGATTGGTTCTGCAGGTATAGGATAATCCTTCAATAATGGTGGGTTCAATGTAATAGCCCTTATCGTAAGGTGATTCTAAAATTTTTCTTTTCCCTCCGCATAAAATCGTTCCTCCCTCTTTTTGTGCCAGTTCAATATAACTCAGAACTTTTTGCAGATGCTGTTCAGAAACAACGGCACCTATTTGAGTATCTTCCTTAAGTGGTGGACCTACTTTAAGCGCTTTTGTTTTTTCAACGAAGTCATTTTTAAATTTCTCGTAAATACTGCGTTCTACAAAAATTCTCGAGCCGCATAAGCAAATCTGTCCCTGATTGGCAAAAGACGATTGAATGGTTGTTTTCAACATTTTTTCGTAGTTGCAATCTGCGAAAATGATATTAGGATTTTTTCCTCCTAATTCTAAGGATAATTTTTTAAACATTGGTGCTGCTGTAGATGCAATTGTTTTACCGGTTTTCGTTCCTCCTGTAAAGGAAATGGCTTTTATTTTAGGATGTTCAATTATGTGTTGTCCTGCTTTTTGTCCTAAACCGTGAATGATATTGAAAACACCTTTTGGAAGGCCTACTTCTATACATATTTCAGAAAGTAAAAAGGCGGTCATGGGTGTGATTTCAGATGGTTTGGCTACCACTGTGCAGCCAGAAGCAAGGGCAGGCGCTACTTTCCATGTAAATAAGTAAAGCGGTAAGTTCCACGGTGAAATACAAGCTACTACGCCAAGAGGTTGTTTGAAGGTATAATTGAAAGAGGTGGATTCGTTGATATGTGCCTGTGAGTAATAATGCAAAATGGCTGTGGCAAAAAAACGAAAGTTAGCGGACGCTCTGGGAATATCTACTTTTTTAGCCAATTTCAGTGGCTTTCCGTTGTCTATGCTTTCTGCGTAGGCAAGATACTCGTGTTTTTTATCGATCTGTTCTGCGATTTTCATAAGATATTCAAATCGCTTTTGGTGGGGTGTATTGCTCCACATTGAGAAAGCATCGGATGCTGCTTGTACTGCTAATTCTACATCGTTTGCATCGCTATCGGGCACGATGCAATACTGTTCTCCTGTAGAAGGATTGATGCCTGCTATGTAATTTTTAGAAGCAGGTTCTACGAGTTCACCATTAATATAATTCAATAGTTTATGAGGAAGTTGAAACATAAAGTGGAGAGGATTAATTGTTTTTTAAAGCGGTGATGGCTTCTTTTTGTGTTTCTGTGATTTTAAAGATGGTGTGTAGTTTGGTGATAAGAATTAGTTCATTGATTTTTTTATTTAAATGATATAAAACAGCTTCGCCGTTGTTATTTCTTGCTTTCGTGAAAATCTGAATGAGCACATTCAATCCGCTGCTGTTGAGATACTTCAAATCCTGCATATTTACTATGAAATGGGCGATATTGTTTTGTATGTATTCATCTACTTTGTCTAATAAGGGTTGTGCTTGTGTTTTATCTATTAATTCTCCTTTCAGTTTAATGTCAATGTAGTTTTTATGTTCTTTAATTTCAAAATCAAATTTCATATTATTATTTTTTATGTTGGCATTTCCCTGTGTTTTCAAGTTCTTTACATCTTCCTGAAAATTGTAAGGAATGTTGTACAATTGTAAATCCTAATAAATTTTCTGTAGTTTTTTGTATTTGTATGATTCTTGGGTCGCAAAATTCAAACACTTTATTACAATCCAGACAAATCAAATGATCGTGTTGACGGTAGTTGTATGCCCTTTCATATTGGGCGGAATGAGTGCCAAACTGGTGTTTAATAACAAGTCCTGCCTCTACAAACAATTCCATGTTATTATACAGAGTGGCTCTGCTGACGCGGTATTTTTTATTTTTCATTCGTTCATATAATTCCTCTATTTCAAAATGGTCGTTAATCGCATAGATTTCTCTTAAAACATTGTATCGTTCCAATGTTTTGCGTAAATTTTTTTTCTTTAAATAGTCGTCTAATATCTGTTTAATTTGATCAAATTGATTGTTAGTATTCTGAACTTTATTACGCATAATATTTATTTGATGTCTAGTAATTCTACATCAAAAATTAACCACGATTTAGGTGGTATTACGCCCGGATAACCTTGTTCGCCATAACCCAGATGATAAGGAATAATTAAGGTAGCTTTACTGCCTTTTTTTAGCATCATGATGCCTTCGTCCCATCCTTTTATTACACGGCCAACCCCAATGGGTATTTCTATGGGTTGATTTCGGTCGTAGCTAGAGTCGAATTTTTTCCCATCCAGGAATGTGCCTGTATAATGTACCAGCACTGTTTGTCCTTGTTTGGGGGTATCTCCTGTGCCTTCTTTTTGAAGGATGTATCTTAGTCCGGAAGCCGTGGACTGTGCATTAGGGAATTTTTCCTGAATGAGTTTAAGTTCCATTTCTTCTTTTTGTTTGGAGGCCGCCAGCACTTCGTCTTCTTTTTGTTTTTTCAATGTTTCAAATACTTTGGGGGCGTCAAATTTTTCTGCTTCTTTCCCTTTACGAAGGATGACAACTTTGCGAATGGTGTCGTTTTGTTCGATGGCATTTACTACATCTTGTCCTTTTACCACATGGCCAAACACGCTGTGTTTTCCATCTAACCATGGTGTGGCTTTGTGTGTGATAAAAAATTGAGAGCCATTGGTATTGGGGCCTGCGTTAGCCATTGACAGAATACCGGGACCATTGTGTTTTAAAGTAGTGTCTATTTCGTCAGGGAATTTGTAACCTGGGTCGCCGGTACCATTGAATTTAGGGCATCCGCCCTGGATCATAAAATCTTTGATCACTCTGTGAAAGATCAATCCATTGTAAAAGGGTTGGTTGGGTCTTGCAGTGTTTGGAATGCTTCCTTCTGCTAATCCTACAAAGTTGGCTACTGTGAGTGGAGTTTTCTTGTATTCTAATTGCAGGTATATGTCGCCTTTATTGGTTTCTATTTTGGCATATAGTCCTTCGGACTGGCTTTTTAAGAACTCTTTATCCATTTTATTGTTTTTGGAGTTATCGGATTTTTTTTGTGCTAATGTGCCTGTAGCGATGGTCATTAACATGGAAATAGCAATGATATTCACTTTCATAATTTTTTTGTTTCAAATGTGAGAAAAATTTTACAATCTAAATAAAAAAACATTCCGTCATTTATGTAAAATTTTTATTGTATTCACGAACACCGCTAAATAAAATATAGATGGTGAGTAAATGTGAGAAAAATTTTGTGTGTTCAAAATAAAATCGATGCTTGCTTCTATAAGAAGGTATTGTTAAAAATAAAAATCCCTGATGCTTTGATGCACAGCACCAGGGATGGAATAATGGATATACCTGGATTATTTGATGTATTATTTTTCTTTAACGAGTTCTACTTTGCAGTTAATGGTTACTTCGTCGCTTACTACTACACCGCCTGTTTCCAATGTTGCATTCCATTTTAAACCAAATTCAGTTCTTTTGATGACACCTGTTAGTTTAAAGCCATAACGAACATTTCCCCACGGATCTTTTACTGTTTTTCCGCTGCCGACTGCTTTCAGTGTTACTTTTTTTGTAACGTCTTTGATGGTTAAGTCACCGACTAATTCGTACTCATTGGGATTTTTTGTAGGTTTCATGGAGATGGATTTAAAAGTAATGGTGGGGAATTTGGCGGCGTCAAAAAATTCGGGTGATTTCAAGTGTCCGTCTCGTTGCTCGTTGTCGGTATTGATGCTGTTGACATCGGCGGTAAAAGTAATGGTGGCGTTGGTAAAATCAGTTTCTGATTTGGATTGCACTTCGCCTCCATACGTTTTGAAAAAGCCCTCGGTTTCGCTAATCATCATGTGGGTTACAGAGAAGCCCACTTTGGAATGTGCGTTGTCAAGTTTCCATTTTACTTGTGCCTGTGTGGCGATGCTTGTTGTTGTCATAATTGTAAGGATTAATTTTTTCATAAATTGAGATTTTGGGTGCAAATATATGTATAAACAAGTGTTGTTTGAACATTTTTTATTTTTTTTAACAACACTTTGTTGAATTGAAAAAATTTATTGTATTAAATCTTCAAAAAATGTTGGGTATGATTTATTGACGGCTTCTGCATTTTCAATAAGGATGGGAGTATTTGAAATGGTAGCAGCAGTGGCAGCAGCCATAGCAATGCGATGGTCGTTAAATGAATGAATAGTAGTGCCTTCAAGTTTACCTTTTCCAAAGATATATAAGGCGTCGTCTTTAATATAAGCATCTATTCCTGTTGCATTGAGCAGTGCTAACAGAGCTTTTTCGCGCGAACTTTCTTTGTTGGATAATCTTGATACGGCTTTTAATACAGAGGTTCCTTTTATGCCGGCGGCTAAGATGCTCAGTGGTGGAAATAAATCGGGATAGTGTGTAAGATCTGCAACGAAGGGTTTTAAAGGGCTTTTTTGAACGTGCAATATATTTTGTTCTGTCCATTGAATGCGTGCACCGCAATTTTTCAGAATATCTGTAATGATTTTATCACCTTGTAAGGAGTGTGGATTGAGTTGGTGTAAGTAGCATTCTCCGGAAAGGGCAGCCGCTACTATAAAAAAAGCGGCATTACTCCAATCGCCTTCTGCTGTTGTGTTAATGGGTTTAATGGTTTGTTGTGGGGGGATGTGAAAATGTTTGAAATGGTTGAATGAATGAATGGTTATTCCAAATTGTTGTGCGATGTTTAGAGAAATTTGGATGTAAGGTGTACTGATTATTTTGTTTAAATAGATAGTGCATTCTTTTTGAGAGATAACGGATGCATATAATAGTCCGGTGATAATTTGAGAAGTGTCTATTGTATCTAAATATATATTTTGGTAATTAGCAAAACCTTTTATATGAAGGGGGAATTTAGAATTTTTTGATTGGACTGTACAGCCGGCCTGTTCAAGGATTGTGATTAAAGAATGTATAGAACGATGGAGGAGAGTGTTTTTAGCGGTTATGATAACTTCTTCGTATAATACGGGTAATAGTAAAGCAAACATTCGTGCACTTAAACCGGATTCATCTGCATCAATATGGATAGAGGTGTTGTGTTTATCAGGTTTAATTCCTTGAATTTCTATAGAATCCGGATATTCTTTTACATTGGCACCAATTGATTTTACAATGTTTATGGCCGTTTTTACATCGTTACAGTAGTGTGGATTTTTAATGGTAGTTTTTTCTGTACAAAAAGCGGAGAGAGTAATGAGTCGTTGCAGAATACTTTTAGAGGCAGGGATTGAAAGAGATTTTGAAAACTGAAAAGGGAGAATGAGTTTTTGCATTTGTGTTATTTCACAAATTTATAAGCAAATTGGGAGGATTTGAGTTCGCCGATTTTTGTCCAGTCGTTGGTATTGAAATCTAAACGTACAATGCCGGAGGTAGGTATGTTATCAATGAAAGATTGACTGTTCAGCAGGTTGGACAAATTGGTGATGGTGGGGTTGTGTCCGAAGAACAGGACGGTTTGAATAGAGGTGGGTAAGAGGTGGATGTTATTTAAAAAGTCATCTGTTGTGGCATCATAGATGCCATGACGAATTAAAATATTTTGTTCATTGTAGTGTAGTGTTCTGGCGAATATCAATGCTGTGGAAATAGCACGAATAGCAGGACTGGATATGATGAGTTGAGGCGCAGGTAAATTATCTTTTGCCCACTTGCTTTGCTGATAGGTTTCTCTGTATCCGCGTTCGTTGAGTGGTCTGTCAATATCGTTTAAGAATTCATATCCCCAGTCCGATTTACCGTGTCTTATGAGTATTATTGTTTTCATAATTTTGAATTTAAATTTCTTTTTCTAAAAGTGCCGAGAAGGCGAATGGTCGGTCGTTGAATAGTTGTTTGGTAAATGACCATACTACTTTAAAGAGTTCTGAGTTTTTGTATTTTTCAATGGATACTTCATCTTTCCATATACTAAATGTATAAAAAACATTGGGCTGTTGAGTATCACGCCAGAGTTCGAGATGAGCGCATCCTTCAAAGTTTTTTATTTGCTCTTTGTGTTCATCAAACCAATTTAAAAATGTGTCAACTTTATCAGGATGGAAACTCATTTTTACAATTCTTTTGATCATAGTTTAGGTTTTAGTTCAATAGTTATTAAATACGTTGGTTCAGAAAAAATATCTTTGTGTGCCGTGAGTGATGCAATGTGTCCGCCATTATTAGCAATTTCCATATAGCCAGCATCATTGAAGAGAATAAGTGTTTCACTGTTATTTTCATCGTTGTAAGTACTGCTGATTTTTTTGCGTTCAGTAAAAGGTAAATGTACACTTATATCGTAGTTTTTTAGCCAGACATTATATGTTTCTTTTTTGAGATTCAAAATAATATTATCGTATTTATCAATGTAAAGAATAGGTATAAATATTTTTTTGGTATTGGTAGATGGTTTATCTTTTTCTACTATGTCTGGCCATTGAATTTGTATACATTCATCTGATGAAATGAGTTTGAAATCATTGGTAACGGAAGATGTGTTTTCTATAAAACATTTCAGTGCATTCAACATTTCATTTTTAGCATAAAACGAACTTTTGATAGTTTCTTTCCAGAAATAAATGTTTTGAATTTTCTCTTTTTCTAAAAGGCCAACAATTCCGTTATCTGGAGTAAAAATCCATTTGTTATGGTATTGAATCAGAAGAATTTTTTGTTGATGGATTTTTTTGGAGATATTTATCTCAAGATAAAAAATAGTGTTGTTTGGAAAATGGTGGTCGTTTAATAAAATGTAGGCGGCGGCTTTATTTACAGAGGAATGGTGTTGTTCAATGTAATACTCTAATATGTTGAATTGGGGGGAAATAGAAGAAAGATAATACTTTAATACACTTAAATAAATATCATCGTTGTTCGTATTTGTCATCAGAATAACTGGTTGCATAAGTAGTTGGCGGTGAATTTACAAAAAGAAGATGGAATGAAAGGGAACAGGTTTTTAATCCAGTAAAATAATTGTGGGATTATTATGCTTCAATAGTTTTTTGTCTGCGTATTTTTTTAATCCCAATTTTTACAGATAAAGGTAATTTCAAATATAGTTTCAAAAACCAATATCTTTTTATTTTGGCTTTGAGTAATTGTATTTTATCATTAAATGTTAATGTACTGCTGCCATACTCGTACAAGTTGTAATCAAGATGTTGGGCTGTTTTTCCGCATATTGTGGCTATTTTTTGCAGTTGTTCGGTAGTTAATTCTTTTTTCCATAATCCAATTTTTTCGGTGGAAATTGGCTTTAATAAACCACTGTGAAAATCTAAAGTTCTTTGATAATATTCTTCACCAACAATTGGACGTTTTAATTCAATAAATTTTTTATATGTTTCCTGAAAATTCAACATTTCCGGGAAATACCTGACTTCTAAAAAATCACAAATTTTTTGTATTACTTCTGCTGTATTTTTCATTAAATCTTCATAATGTATGATTATTATTTTGTTGGATGCAATGTGATTAAAAAGATGTTCTACGTTTTTGTATGTATCGTTCCAGATGCCCGCCATATACACGATGTCGCTTGTATTATCCAGGTTTCTTTTTTTTCTAATCAACACATTATCTCGCACATCTCTTGCAAGAATAATATATTTTGAGTCGGGAAATACTTTTACAACATCTTCAATATAATATAGAAATTTTATTTGTTTATCTACAATAAGTTTTAATTGTGATTTGTCTTTCAGGTCAAAAAAATGCCAATATATCAGGCGAATGAGCAAGGGGTAAGGTAAGTAATCTTTGTGTTTCAATAAATTATCTTCAAACACTTTAAGATCACTAAAAAACATCTTCAAATTTTTTTCTGATACATAGACAAATTCTTTTACAAGTGTTTTAATTTCTTTTTCTGTATAATCAATTTTTTTGTGATATTTTGGATACAAATACAAAGCAAACAATTCTTCGGAAGTGGCGAGTATTTCTGGGGATTGATTGAGAATGGAATTCAACAAACTGCTGCCTGAACGCTCGGTGCAAAAAATAAAATGTATTGGTAATTTTTGAATTTGAGATAAATCCATTTAGTTTTCAGCATTTAATTTTTTCAAAGATAGTATTCCATAAAGCATTAAATATACAAAGCAACACACACCTACAAAATAACTGGCATTTATTCCAATAAATTTTGATAAATATGCTTGTAACACACTTATCCAGCCACCGCCCATTATCATCATAATAAGCAAACTTGAAATGAGTCCAGAGTTTTGATGTTTGTTTTTCAAAGCAATTTCAAAAATACAGGGCCATAAAGTAGAACAAAACAAACCAACAGATATAATGAAAAATACTGCAGATAGTCCATTCGTTAGCATTCCAAGTACTATCATAATTATTCCTATAGCCGCATAAATACTTAATTGTTTACTGGCATTGCCATTAGATATAAGGTCTGCAAGGATTAGTAATAAAATAAATCCTATCATCCATTCAAGATGTGGGATAGTTTTGTGGTTGAAAGATAAAATCAATAGAAATAATCCGAAGGCAAGGAAGGGAAAAAGCACTTTAAAGAGAATTTTGAAAAACTTGTTATTTGCAAATACATCCGATGCAGACGCCCATCTTCCAATCATCAGACACGCCCAATACAGAGATATATAAGGTGCTATTTCGCTTGTAGGAATGTTTGCTTTTTGTTTGGCCAATTCGGCAAAATTGGCAGCAGAAGAAACTTCTACACCGACATAGGTAAATATCGCCAGCATTGCCATCCACACTTCTTTTTGTACAATGATATTTTTTATGCTTTGTATGTTTGTGCTAACAGATGTGATGGAAGCATCTGAAAAGTTTACTTTTATTTTTTGAAAATAAATGATGAAAGCGATAAACAACACACCTAATAATAAATAAGGATACATCAGATTGTTTAAATTTTTAATGTCTTTTGATTGGCCAAATACCGCATAAGATACTATCAATGGACCAATGGTTGTTCCTATATTATTAATTCCGCCTGCCAAACTTAATCTTTGTGAGCCAAATGATTCATCGCCGGATTGAATAACCAGTGGATTGGCTGCTGTTTGTTGTAATGAAAATCCTAATCCTATTATCAACAATCCTGTAATCAGCGCTAAAAATGAACTGTAAAGAGAGGCAGGAATGAAGAATAAAATTCCGATAAATGAAATAAAAAGTCCAATGGCTAATCCTTTGGTATATCCAGTTTTTTCAAGTAAATCTTCTTTCAGCATTTGGCTTATCCATAAATATACAATACTTCCAATTGTGTACGCTACATAAAATACAAATGAAATCATTTGTGATTGCCATTGTTCTAACTGCAAATGGTCTTTGAATATGGGAATTAAAACATCATTGCTGGCGGCGACAAATCCCCAGAAAAAAAATAGTCCTGCAATACTGAAAAACTGTGGTGTGATTTTTTTCATAAATCAGATACTGTTTTTTTCAGTTTGGATAGTGCCTACTATGCGATTAAAATAGTACATAGGTAAATCCTAACATTAAATTAAAACGTTGAGAAGGATAATTATACCATTGATAATAGCGGGAGTTGGCGATGTTGTGGAAGGTAGCAAATACTGATAATTTTTCATTTCGTTTGTATTCTACGGTGAAATTAATATCTAAAATAGAAGACAATAATTTTGTATCATTTTTATAGGAAGTTTTAGCCCAACGTTCTCCTATCAGGAAAATATCTGTTTTGAATATAAACATCTTATTCCATTTATACAGTGCTGACAATTGTGCTTTGTACAATGGCTTGTGCCAAGGTCTTGAAAAGTTTTTTAGTTGATAATAATAATAATTTCCAGAAGCAATGATTTGAATTTGTCTGTTGGCATCATAACGCAGTTGTGCATTCAAAGTATAAAGCGTGGTGTTATCATATTCTACCTGATATAAATTAGAAAGATTGGTAACAGGATCATAGAAAGGATTAAAGAAATATAAACTATCCCAACGTTCGTAACTACCTTGAATTAAATAATCGGTTTTTGAACTTAATCTGCCTTTGAAACCAGCATAGATATTGATTGATTGATTAGAATTAGATAAATGCAAGCTCTGATTAAATGTATAAAATTGTGTGGCAATAAATGGATTTTCTTTAGATAAAGAGTTTAAACTATTTTTGTGTAATTGTCCGTCAATACCCGCAAATACTTCAATAATATGGCGATATAAATTGTAATTTCCAAAAAACACCGGATAAAAATAAAATTTATTTGACCTGAAAATATCTAATGTGGTTTTGACACCGACACGAATTTCAATGTTTTCGTTTTTAGATAAGAAGTAAGGCGATAGTGTAAAAATGTGATTATTAAAAGTATCTTTATTCATCTTGTGATTGTAAAAATCATAATTAAGTTGTAGATAAAAATTTTCCTGATGAATGAATTTATTGAGTAACGCTTTTAATTTAAAATTATTTTCTCTGGCATCCGTATAGTTTTGCAGATTGTAATAAGATAGAAAAATATCGTGGTGAATTTTATCAGAATCGTTGTAATTGCTTTTAATTCTTATGGAGGGCGACCAATAATAATACTGCTGTCTGTATGCATTTCGGTCAGAAATTTTTATTAAAGTCGTGTCAAATCCGTAGTGATATAATTTATTATTTGAATACTCTAAATTAAATTTCAAAAAATGTTTGGCAATGTATTTTTCAGCAAATGCTTCTGCTTTTTGATCTGTAAAGCCGCTATAACCCACACCCTGCAATTGTTTTCCAGATGCTAATAAATTATAATAAATGCCATACCGCAACTCTTTATCATTTTTATTACCAAAATACAATTCTAACAAAGGCATATTATACATCAAACCATATCCCCCTTTTATGTAGGATTGATAGGCATTCCACACATATTTTTCTTTGTGTTTGGCGTAGGTTAAAGGTTCTAATGAATATTTTTTATAAACAGGAAAAGATGTAATACTATAATCAAAAGAATTGATTTTTTTTATAGTATCTGCTACTTCGGGATTATCCGAAATTTTATTAGCCGCTTTAATAACCGGATTAAAGTGCGATTGCACATTAAAACTTATATCCTGCACTTGTGCCGATAGTTTTGAAACACTAATTATTATAGAAATAATCAGAAAAATTATCTTACTTTTCATCATACTAAAATTATTATTGTTTGGATTGCTGATATTCTTCAAACATTCTATCAAACAAGTCCTTATCTTGTTGTTTATTTTCATTTTGATTTAAGTTGCGATTGACTTCTTCTAATTTTATTTGTGCTTGCTGTATATATTCTTGTTTTACTTTTGCTGCAAGAATTGTTTCTAAAATAATTTTAGCATTGGCATAATCTTTTTGTTGGATGTAAGCATCTGCAAGCACTAGCATTCCTTCTGCGTTGATGTTTTCATTAGTATATTGATAAGATAATAAATCGTTAATAGTATTTTCACATTGTTTGTAATTACCTTGCCCTAAATAAATTTTTGCGATATACACATAACTTTTTGCACCATTAGAATTTTTGAGCAATTTAGGTAATCCTAAAAATTCTTTTAATGCTTCATTATATTGTTGCTGTTCATACAATGCAATGGCTCTGTAAAACTTTGCTTCTTTTATTTGATTATCATTCGCTTTACTACTATTATCGATAATGTAATTACTCAATTCCAATACTTTTTCAAAATTATTAATTTGAAAAGCAGATTTAAGTGCTAACCATTTGGCCTGAAAGATATTAGAAGGTTCTTCCGTCATTTCTGCATATCTTAATAATAAAGGCAATGCTTCTTCATAACGTTTCGTTTTGTATAAATAAAACGCTGTTTTAGATAAAGCATCTTCCGTAAAAATAAAGCGATTCGGATGTTGTATAATTGTTTGATAATGCACTATTGCTTGGGCCATATTTAATGAATCATTCGTGTTATACAAACATTCTGCAATGCAATAATGTGCTTCAAAATTATATTTACCATCTGGAAACTTTTGTAAATACTCTTCAAACAACGATTTTGCTTTCTCACAATTTTTTTGATTGTAATAATAATCCTTTGCCGATTCATACAACGAACTTTCTACCTGACTGATAGACAAAGGATTTCCAATGCTTTCAAAATATCTCTCCATTTCAGCAATCTGGCCTTTGTTTTCAAAAATCTTTTTTACAATCGGCAATACTTCTTGTGCTTCTTCACTTTTAGGATTGGCTTTCACCACTTTATCAAAATACTGAAAGGCCTTGTCATCTTCTTTTTGTCCATAATAAATCAAACCTATTGAAACCATTGCACGTGTGGAAGAAGAATGATTGGGATATTCTGTAAGATACTGCTGATAATACTGAATAGCCATAGCATTGTTTTTCAAATCATTGTTGTAAGTATCGGCCATCTCAAGAACAGCTAATGGTTTATATTCTGACTTTGGATATTGTTGAATCAATTGTTTCAATGTAGCAATTTTTTCATCTAATTTTTTCATTAAACCCAAACACAAAGATTTCTGATACATCGCATAATCCACATCTGATTTATCCAATTGAAGGGCTTTGTTGTAGTATTCAATAGCCATTGGGTAATTCTGTTGAAGAAAAAAACAATCGCCTGCCCGTACCGATGCATCGGCTTTTTTGAGATAGTCGGTAGAATGACTATTCGCAAACTTTCCAAAAAATACAGCCGCTTCCGAAATATCCTTTTCTTGTTGCCGTTTCAAATACGCATAAGCAATGTTGTAATTACTTATCTCGTATTCTTTTAATGACGGGGCAAACGGAAGCAATTGAAATTTTTTCCACATAGTAATGGCATTGGAATAATCTTTATTTTGAAAATATATTTCACCTAACCAATAGTAGGATAATGTTGTAAACACTGATTCATTCACTACTTTAATGGCTTTATTAAAATATAATTCTGCCAATGGATAGTTCTTATCATTAAAATATTTGACGGCCAGATTGTAGAACAATCGCTGTTGAATTTGCTCTACTTGTGGCGTTTTAATCGACAATTCTTCAATACTCTTTAAGGCCATTTCATAATTTTTGGTTGTCGCATACGCATTGATTAAATACTTCAATGCTTCGTCTTTTCTTGGTGATTTTGGATAAAGTTGAATGTAATCAGAAAATGCTTTAATCGTTTCACTAAACGGGCTATACTCCAATTCATAAGACAACTTTGCAAAGTTGAACAAAGCATCTTCTGCAAGAGATGGTATAAAACTCAAACGTGACGCCCCATAAAAAGCATTCTTAGCTTTGTCTTTTTGATTAAGTTTCAAATAACAATCTGCTAAATGATACCACGCACTTTGTGCAATAGAATCGTTTTTTCCTACTGATTTTTCAAAATATTTAGCCGCTTTTTCATAATTTTTCGTTTGATAGTAGGCGTACGCTAAAATGTAATTCCCTTGATTATCTAATCCGCTCAACTGATTCACTTTTTCTAATGCTTCTGCACATAGTGCGTACTTTTTTAGATTGAAATAAGATTCCCCTAACATTCTTTGAATTTCGGGTAACTTCTGATAGAACATTGAATCCTGCACAAGCCGGGCAACATTGTTTACAACTTCTTCATATTTGTTTTGAATAAAATAAATGTGTGTAATATAATACGGGACAATAATTCCGTACTGTGAACTATTTTGAAGTTTCAGAAAATTCTCAAGCGCTGTCTCGTATTTCTTTTGTTGATATGCAATGTGTGCATAATAATAGGTAGCGTGTTGGTAGTAAGGATTGTCCGTATCTTTGATTTCATAAAAATCTGCCGATGCTTCGTTTAATTTTCCTTTTTCCATCAAAGCATAACCCTTTTTAAAATGATATTCTGCTTGTTGTGATTTAGAAAGATTTTCTATTTCTACTCGTTCATAACTCCGCAATACATCCTCATATTTTTTTCTTTTGAAATACCAATCTGCCAGATAAAACAAGACATTGTTGATACGCGTATTTTCCGGATATTTTTCAATAAATGATTTTAATTGCTGCTCCGCATCTTTATTTTCTAAATAATACGCACAAAGTGCTTTAAAGTATTCAGCATCTGTTACCAATAATTGTTCTTTCTTGTTTTGCTGTATGTATTTTTCAAACAATTGATAAGCATTGGAATAATCTTTATTGTCAAATAACTCCATTGCTTTTTGAAAATTCAGATTATCATTGGTATAATAAATTGTTTTTTGAGCAATGGCATAAGAGAAAAAAAGAACTATACTTATAGATTTCCAAAAGAAACGCATCCTGAAAAATTTCGGTAAAATTATTGATAGATGCCTTGTCTTTTCAAGGTATAAATGAAAATTTATCCACCTGCTTATGTTAGTAAAATTTTGTATTCTAATCCTGTTTTCCCATATAATCCCACTAACTTTGTCCATCCAAAATCGGACCATGAGCACTGTATTAAAATACGAAAATGTAGATATTTACTACGATGAACAGCTTGTTCTAAAAGATATTAACCTCCACATACAAAAAGGGGATTTTGTGTATTTATTAGGAAAAAGTGGTAGTGGAAAATCCAGTTTGATAAAAAGTATTTATGCCGACATTCCCATTCAAAAAGGCAATGCAATTGTATGTAACTACCAGATTGAAAAAATTCGTAAAAAAGAAATTCCTTATTTGAGAAGAAAAATTGGAATTGTGTTTCAGGATTTTCAACTACTCCCGGACCGCGATGTATATGATAATCTGTTGTTTGTAATGAAAGCTACCGGCTGGGAACAACATCAAAAAATGGATAAACGGATTCAGGAAGTATTGGAAAGCGTTGGATTAAAAGATAAATACAACAAATTACCTTACGAATTATCGGGTGGCGAACAACAAAGAGTGTGTATTGCCCGGGCACTGATTAACCAACCAGAGTTAATCATTGCCGATGAGCCCACTGGAAATTTAGACCCACAAACTTCTCTTGAAATTGTGCAATTACTCAAAAATCTTTCTGAAAAAGGTACCGCCGTACTTTTAGCCACGCATGACATTTTAGTGTATCAAAAAATAAAAGGAATTACCTTAATTTGCGAAAATCAGAAGATCACGCAATTATGACAAAATACTCTCCACCTTATTTTATTGAATTTTCAAAAATTGGAAACAGCACTGTCGGATACATTTCGGTTGCAGAAAATTTGAAAAGTATTCCATTTGAAATCAAACGAGTTTTTTGGACCTACTTTACTCCTGAAGAACTTACTCATGGACATCACGCACACTACAAAACCAAACAAATATTACTGGCCGTAGCAGGTAAAATAATAGTCCATACAGAACTTCCTGATGGCACTAAAAACATTTATACGCTTGATAAACCGCATCTTGGAATTTATCTCCCCCCTTATTGCTGGCATTATATGGAATATTCCCATACTGCTGTGCAATTGGTATTGGCAAGTGAACTTTACGACGAAAACGATTACATTAGAGATTATACAAAATATAAAGAAGTATACGTATGAGAAAGAAAAATAAAGAATTGACTTTTGAAGATTTTCAAAAATTAGCGAAAAATAAAACACTGGCATTACCCGAAAAAATTGGTTTTCCGAGTTCGTACAGAGAAGATTATTACGATGATATATTACAGGATATTTTTTCAAAACACCCTTTTGATAAAGAAACAAAAAAGCTTGTATTGGATATTGGCTGCGGTTGTGATGTATTAACGCATAAACTCATTGATTTATGTAAACAACAAAAACATACTTTACTACTAAACGATTCACAAGAGATGTTAGATAATTTACCGAAAGATAATTATCCAAAGTACATTGCCGGAAAATTTCCTTTAGAACATCCTACCTTAAAGCGATACAAAGGAAAAGTAGATTATATCTTGTGTTAATAGTGTTTTATTTTATGTGTTTGCAAATGATAATATTTATCAGTTCATTCATGAAGCAGTAGATTTATTAAAATCCGGTGGAAGAATGTTGATTGGGGATATTCCAAATATGGATAAACGAAATCGTTTTTTGCAATCTGCAGAAGGAAAAGCATTCCTGAAAAATCAGAAAAAATTAAAAGGCGCCACTGCTCATGAAAACCTGAATCAAAAAATGGATGACACTGTAATTTTTTCTCTGATGATGCGATTGAGAAAATTTGGCTGCGAAACTTATTTACTCCCTCAAAACCCTAATCTCCCCATGGCTAACAGACGAGAAGATATTCTGATTGTGAAAAGGTAATAAACTATCATTCTCCTCTCAACTTCTTCACTCTTTCTTTAGTAACGGGATGTGTGGATAAAAAAGCGGGAATGTGTTCGGTGTCCTTACTAATATCTTCTAATAATTGTGCTAATGGTAAAGTAGAAATACGATGTTGTTTCAATAGTTGAATAGCAAAATCATCCGCCTGTTCTTCATAAGCCCGGGAATAGGAAAGAGAAAATAACTGATGCGTTAAAGACGCTAAAAAAGCCGAATAGTCCCCGATAAAATACCCTACTACAGCCGCCGTTAATCCGGATTTTATCAATAACTTCAAACTGTGTTTGTAATGCAAATGCCCTGCTTCGTGTGCCAAAACGCCTAATACATCTGAATAACTGCTAGTATCTCTACTTAATTTGACTAATGAGTCCAACAAAACAATAGAATTTCCAGGCAAAGCAAAAGCATTTGGAAATGCAGCGTGCTTAAAAATCAGATGAACATTTGCACTATCTTTTTCCAACATTTGATTAAACAATTGCTGTATTTTTCTTTGAGTAAATAAAGACAAATGACTTTCTTCCAAACCTTGTGCTTCCAATGATTTCAAGGTGTACTCTCCCATCTGTTTTTGCATTTCAATAGGAACAATATCAGCCACCAAGCTGCTTATCCACTCACTCCCCCACTTGAAAGTAAAATATATGCCTGTAGCCAATAATAAAGTGCTTACAAGAATAAAAAATAAAAACTTTCTCATTGCTTACTTTCTTTCTTGCTTTACAAGTTTCCCGGCTTTATAATATTCCATCATCTTTACAGTGCCTGTTGAATCATAATACGTCCACACACTGTCTTTGCTATCATTTTTGTAATAAGCCGTGTAATGCAATTTCCCATTCGGATAATACACATTACTTTCGCCGTTCAATTTTCCTCTATTGTAAATGCTCTGACTCCACAAATTTCCATTCGGATAAAAATACAACCATTCACCGTGTCGTTTTCCAAAGCGGTAAAACCCTTTATATTTTACAATGCCATTAGGATAATGTTCTTCTGCATCTCCGGTATAAGTTGAATCTTTTAAGGGTTCAATGAAGTAGGCGACAGAATTCTCATTCGCCGAATGGTTCTCTTTTTTATTTTGAATAGAATCTTTAATAATGAGTTCGTCTGCATCAGTATTGTGTGCTTGTTGATTGGAAGTACATGAAAAGATGCTGACTATTAAAATAAAAATAAATACGATGTTTAAATTTCTGTATTTCATACTGGGTCAATGGTTGATGATTCGTGTATTGGCTTTCGGTTTAAATATCTTTAAGATTATACTCATGAATTTTACGATATAAAGTACGTTCACTTATGCCAAGTTCTTTGGCTGCATTTTTTCGTTTCCCTTTATATTTTATCAATGCTTTTCGGATGAGTTCTTTTTCTTTATCCTGCAAAGAAAGCGTTTCTTCAATGGGTATTATATTTTTTTCTTTTGTTTCAGAAGAATATACGTTTGTATTTTTTTCAACAGGTACAGGGGATATTTCAGATGCTAATACCGGCAAAGCACTTATATTTTCAGCATTCTGAACAATATCTGGCTTTACAATAGTGACCAAATTATATACCACTTTTTTCAATTGGTCTACTTCCTTTTTCAATTCAAATAAGGCGGACTTTAAGAGCGATTCTTCGTATTGTACATCATTCATTCGCATCGGAGAAGGTGCGGCGCTTGAAGAAAAATTCAAATAATTGGATAGCATTTCCGGAGTAATCCATCTTTCTTTTTCAATGATAGAAATTTGTTCGGTTACATTTTTCAACTGACGAATATTGCCCGGCCAATAATAATTCAAAAACACTTGCTCTGCTTCTGGTGTAAGCTGTATAGCCGGCATTCTGTATTTGACGGCAAAATCGGCTGCAAATTTTTTAAACAGTAATAAAATATCTTCTTTTCTTTCACGCAAGGGTGGTAAATAAATCGGCACTGTATTCAAGCGATAATACAAATCTTCTCTAAATTTACCTTTTTGAATGGCTACATCAAAATTGATATTCGTTGCAGCCACTACTCTTACATTTGTTTTCTGCACTTTACTGCTTCCTACACGAATGTATTCACCGGTTTCCAGAATACGCAACAGACGTGCTTGTGTGGCCAATGGCAGTTCGCCGACTTCATCTAAAAAAATCGTGCCACCATTGGCTACTTCAAAATATCCTTTGCGAGAGTCCGTTGCACCGGTGAAAGCCCCTTTTTCATGACCAAATAACTCACTATCTATTGTACCTTCCGGAATAGCACCACAATTCACTGCAATATACGGTCCGTGTTTTCTGCTACTGAATTGATGAATAATTTGCGGAAAAACTTCTTTACCGGTTCCACTTTCGCCTAATATCAAAACAGTCAAATCTGTAGAAGCTACTTTTATGGCAATATCAATGGCTCTGTTCAATAACGGGTGGTTGCCAATGATGCCAAATCTGTTTTTTATCTCTTGAAGTGAAGGCATAAGATTATTCGAAATATTCTTTCATTCTTTCGAAGAAGGATTTTTCCCGTTTATTTTGTGATGGTTGAAAATTTTTAGAGTTTTTCAGTTGTTCTAAAATTTTTCTTTCTTCTGATGATAATTGTGTCGGAGTATAAATATTGACATCTACAATAATATCGCCGTGTCCGTATCCATTAATGGACGGCAAGCCCTTTCCTCTCAACCGAAGTAATTTGCCGGACTGAATACCGGGTTCTATTTTCACTCTTGCTTTGCCGTCTAAAGTGGGTATTTCTACTTGTGTACCTAAGGCGGCTTCCGGAAAACTTAAAAATAAATGATAAATCAAATTATTATCTTCTCTCTTAAAATGTGGATGCGGCACTTCTTCTACCTGAATAATTAAATCGCCCGGTACTCCTCCTTGTGGTGCTGCGTGACCTTTGCCTCTCAAGGATAATTCCATTCCATCTTCTACACCGGCCGGGATATTAAATGAAACAATTTCTTCTCCCCAAACAGTGCCTGTTCCATTGCAAACCGAACATTTTTCAGACGGGATAGAGCCGGTGCCGCTACAAGTAGGGCAGGTGGTTTGGGTTTGGACAGCACCTAAAATTGTTTGTTGTACTTTTACAATAACACCTGAACCTTTACACGTTGGACAAGTATTTAACTTGCCGCCTTTTGAACCGGTACCATGACAATGGTTGCATTGAACTTGTTTTTTAATTTTAATTTTTTTGCTAACGCCTTTTGCAATTTCTTCTAATGTCAGTTTTACAGAAATACGCACATCTCCTCCTTTTTGTGATCTTCGGCTACCTCTTCCACTCCTGGTTCCAAATCCAAAACTACTTCCAAATATATCTTCAAAATGAGAAAAAATATCCTCCATGTTTACTCCCGCACCACCATAAAAGCCACCACCCGATGCAGCAGACGATCCTACGCCGGCGTGTCCAAATTGATCATACCGTGCACGTTTTTCTTTATCACTTAACACTTCATACGCTTCATTAATTTCTTTAAATTTTTCTTCTGCTTCTTTATTTCCCGGATTTTTATC
>CAZNVL010000002.1:27821-69790 GCA_964576565.1 uncultured Flavobacteriaceae bacterium
CGAATAAGTTTATCATTGAGTTGATATGCTTTTTCCAGTTCGTCAATTACTTTGCCTTTCATTTCTTCATTAGGCGCAGGCACTTTGGCTACTGCTTCCATATAATCCGGATTAAACTCTTTATGTAAACTATCTACAGCCGTAATGTGATTTTTAGTAGTGATATTTTTAAATTTATTAAAAATTAATTCAAATCCCTTTTTAATAGTGTCAATATCGCTTGTGTTTTGATTTTCTTTTATTGCTCTTTCAAAATCATCTAATATCGGAAGTAAAGTTTTCCAAATTTCTTCGCCTGCATATTTGATTAAATCTTCTTTTTCTTTGCGAGTGCGTTTTCTGAAATTATCAAACTCTGCTAATAAACGAATGTGTTTATCATTTAATTCGTTCAATTGTTGTTCAAGTTGTTCTACTTTTTTCATTAAAATTTCTTTTTCATCATTAATTGAATTATTGTCTGATAAACCTTCACGATTGTTTGTTGTTTCTCCTTGAGTTTCTTCAATTTTATTTTCTCTGTTATCCAGCGTTGTGTCGTTCAAATGGGTGTCTTTCTCATCATTTACTTCAATTGGATTTTCTTTTAAGGGTTGAATAGGTTCATTTTCTGTCATTGTATTTTTGCAATCTTCCATAAGTGGTATGTTTTAGGACAAAATGTTATGCAATTGTTCTGCCAAAGGGCAAAAATATGCAATTCTGTCATACTTTTTTAGAATTTCTAAGTTTTTCAATGGATTGTAAGATTTTTTCAGCTTTTAAAAGGCACTCTTCGTATTCTGATTGTGCATTGGTATAAATGGTAACGGCACTACCAACCCATATTTTTAATTCCTTTTTTTCTTTATTGTAAAACACACTTCTGATTAAAACCGATAAGTCAAAATTTCCCTTTTCATAAATACCTAAACATCCGCTGTAAAATTCTCTGGGTTGTGCTTCTATCTCTTCGGCAATTTGTATAGCACGTATTTTTGGGGCGCCGGTCATACTCGCCATTGGAAATGTCGCATAAATTATATCCTTAAAAGTACTATTTTCTTTGACTACGCAAGATATTTTACTGACCATTTGATGCACCGTTGGATAGGATTTTATAGAATATAATTCTTCAACTTTGACAGTCCCTTTTTGAGCAATTCGGCTTAAATCATTTCGGCTAACATCCACTATCATAGCGTTTTCGGTTCGCTCTTTATTACTTTTCAATAATTGTTCTTTCATTTTTTCATCTTCAATAATATTCTCTCTTCTGGGTGCTGTTCCTTTTATTGGTTCTGTGAACAAATAATTACCTTCTTTTTTAAGAAATCGTTCTGGAGAAAAACTTAAAATAATATCATCCCGAAATTTAAACAACGCTCCAAAGGGTGGCTGTGTGGCTGGCAAGGTGTTTACAAAAAATTGACCAACAGGGATTTGTATATTTTCAAAAACAAAAGGAATACAATAATTCATTTCATAAATATCTCCTGCTTTCAGGTAGTTCTGAATTTTTTGAAAGTTTTGATTATAAGTTTCAAAATCAATAGAAGAAAAATTTACAGAATGAAATTTATCATTAAAATTAAATTCGCTCAATAAGTTGGCAATGTCATTAAAATGTTCAATACGTACTTTTTTTCTTATAGGTATGATTAAAGGCACACTGGAATCAGTATCTTTAAAGCAATTGGGTTCAATAACATTTTTAAAATCATAAGGTATTGCTATTACAAGTTCCTCATATTTTTCTACCTCGTCAATGTCAATAATTGTATCTTCCAGAAAATAAAAATAATTTTGAAAACCATATTCAGGAAAATACGAATAGGTCAATAAAAAATTACTCATATCTATTTCAGAAGATTAAATTTTATGGCGGCTTTCAAAATGGCTGCTACACTTATAGAATCTGTAATTTCATTATTCATCACCATTTGCAATGCCTCAGACAAATGAATCTTTTTAATGCTAATATCTTCTGTTTCTTCTGGCAAGGGCTGCATTTGTTTTAGATTTTTAGCAAGAAAAACAATGGCTAATTCATTCGTAACAGAATTACTCGTATGCAATCTCAATAATTCCTCATAATGTTCTGCCACTAACCCTGTTTCTTCCAACAGTTCTCTTTTTGCACTTTCCATCGGGTCCACATCCAGTTTTCCACCTCCTTCCGGTATTTCCCAACTATATTGATTCAGTGGATACCGCCACTGCCCTACAAGATAAGTGTATCCCTCTTCATCTATTGGTAATATACCAATGGCCAGATGCTTAAATTTCACTACATTGTATATGCCCTGATTCCCTGACGGATTGATAACATCGTGTAACTCCAATTCAATCCACGGCGAATCAAATAACTTTTGAACATTCAAAGTTTTCCAAGGATTTAAATGCGTCATTAAATAAAATTTGCCCCAAAGATAGTGTAATTTACAGCCAGTATAATTTTAAAAACTATCCGAAAGCAAGATTTTTCAAACAAATATCAACTATCAAGTATATTTTTGATTATCTTTGCGGACAATTTCAGAATTCTATGGCAGAAAGCACTACATCTATCAAACGCGCAAGTGCCGTTTTCAAAGAATTTAATATCTCTTTTGATACACTTGCCGAAACTTTAAAAAAGAAAGGTATAACACCACCTAAAACTCCCAATGATAAAATATCAGAAGAGGCCTATTTTGTTTTACAAAGAGAATTTGCTCAGGATAAAAAGGTAAAAGAGGAAGCCGATAAAAAATTAAAACAACTTCAATCCGATAAAAAAGAAGCAGTAACGATAGATAAAGTATTGAAACAACAACAGGAAGAAAAAATTACCGAAGAAAAAATCATTATTAAAAATGCCGCTACTGCCGAAATTATTACCCCAGATACAATTAATAAAGAAAAAGATAAAAAAGAAACGGTTAAGCAGGATAAACCAAAAACAAAACTACCCGAAAGTGAGGAAAATACAAACGACACAGAGCATTCCGATACGATTATTAAAACAGATGTACCTAAAATTGAAGGTCCAAAAATTCAAGGTAAAATAGATCTTGAAGAAAAAAGTAAAAAATCCCGTAAAAGTAAAAAGTCAGAAGATACAAAAGAAGTAGAAAAAGATACAGCATCAGCCGGTAAAAAGGCAAGAGCAAAGAAAAAAGAAGAAAATAAAACTTCTGAACAAGAAGAAACGAAAGAGAAAAAAACATCCGTCAAAAAATCAAAAACCACTAAAAAAACATCCAAAAATGAGACAGCAGAGGAAATATCGGCCGACTCAGGGATAATCTCTGCATCGGAAAATGAAGCAAAAACAGAAGAAATATCTCATACCGAGCCACCCGTTGAACACTCTGATGAGGACAAGTTCATAAAAACTGAAATCCCTACTCAGGAACAGCCCAAAGTAGTGGGGAAAATTGATTTATCCCAGTTTGAAAAACCTAAATCAAAAAAAGAAGAGAAAAAACCCATTTTTTCAACATCAGAATCTGTGCAGAAAGATGAAAAAACGTCCACTTCACCTCATAAGAAAGACAAGAAGCGAAAACGGATTGGCAAGCCCGAAACACCATCACAACAGCATAAAGAGGGCTTCAAAAGAGACACACATAAGCCGTTTCGCAGGCATACAGAGGAAAGGAACTATTTCCCATCTACCAAAACAGAACCCGACCCTGAAGAAGTAGCCAAACGAATAAAGGAAACTTTAGCAAAGAAAGAAAAAGAAAAACAAGAACGTTCGAAGTTAGAGAAAATACGAAAAGAAGCCAAAGAAAAAATAAAAGAAAAACTTGAAAAACAAAAAGAACAAGTAGCCGAAGAAAGTAAGATTCTGAAAGTTACGGAATTTGTTACAGCCAATCAATTAGCCAGTATGATGAATGTTCCTGTTGCAAAGGTTATTCAGGCCTGTATGCAATTAGGATTATTTGTTTCTATCAATCAAAGATTGGATGCTGAAACGATTTCAATAGTAGCAGAAGAATTTGGATTTAAAGTTCAGTTTGTTACTGTAGAAGATGTTGAAAAAATAGAGGAGCAAGAAGAAACAAAACCGGAAAACTTAGTGCCTCGTCCACCGATTGTAACTGTGATGGGGCACGTTGATCACGGAAAAACCTCCTTATTGGATTATATCCGAAAATCCAATGTCGTAGCAGGAGAAGCCGGCGGAATTACGCAGCATATAGGGGCATACAATGTGAGTTTGCCCAATGGAAAGCGTATTACGTTTTTAGATACACCCGGACACGAGGCCTTTACAGCGATGCGGGCACGTGGTGCAAAACTTACCGATGTTGCTATCATCGTGATAGCAGCCGATGACAGTATTATGCCTCAAACGGTCGAAGCCATCAATCACGCACAGGCAGCAGGTGTTCCAATGGTTTTTGCCATTAATAAAATTGATAAACCCGGCGCTAATCCCGATAAAATCAGAGAAGGGCTGGCCAATATGAATATTCTGGTAGAAGAATGGGGAGGAAAATATCAATGCCAGGAAATATCCGCAAAAAAAGGACTCAATATTGATTTGCTATTGGAAAAAGTATTGTTAGAAGCTGAATTTTTGGATTTAAAAGCAGATCCTACTAAACGTGCATCGGGCACAGTAATTGAGGCCGCATTAGAAGAAGGAAGAGGGTATGTATCAACGGTATTGGTACAAAACGGTACCTTACGAATTGGAGATGTATTATTAGCAGGGGCATTCAGTGGAAAAGTAAGAGCAATGTTTAATGAGCGTGGGCAAAAAATAAGCGAGGCAGGTCCTTCTATTCCGGCTAAAGTACTCGGTCTGGATGGTGCACCTAACGCGGGTGATAAGTTTGTCGTAATGAATGATGAGCGGGAAGCAAGGGAAATTTCCAATAAACGGCAACAACTTATCCGAGAGCAGGCCTTACGCGCTCAAAAACATATTACTTTAGATGAAATTGGCAGAAGATTGGCTATTGGTGATTTTAAAGAACTTAAAATTATTGTAAAAGCCGATGTGGATGGTTCGGCAGAAGCACTGACAGACGCTTTATTAAAATTGTCTACAGATAAAATTCAGGTGAGTGTCATTCACAAAGCCGTAGGGGCGATTAGTGAAAGCGATGTGCTATTGGCTTCGGCTTCCGATGCGATTATCATTGGCTTTCAGGTGCGACCTACTTTAAAAGCACGACAATTAGCCGAAAAAGAAGAGATTGAAATCCGAACATACTCTATTATTTACGACGCTATCAACGAGGTAAAAGCCGCTATGGAAGGTATGTTAGAACCCAAATTTGAAGAGAAAGTAATCTGTAATGTAGAAGTAAGAGAAATATTTAAGATTAGTAAAGTAGGAACAGTGGCCGGTTGTTATGTATTAGATGGAAAAATTACGCGACAAACAAAAGTAAGAGTATTGAGAGACGGTGTAGTGGTTTATACAGGTAATTTATCGTCTCTGAAACGTTTTAAAGAAGATGTGAAAGAAGTGGCGGCAGGATTTGAATGTGGCTTGACGATTGAAAATTTTAATGACATAAAAGTAGGAGATATTCTGGAAGGATTTGAACTGGTAGAGGTTAAGCCAAAATTATAAATTTCTTTTCATATAAAAATATTTCTATTTGTTTTATTTTTAGTTTATTTCTGTATTCTGTGTATTTTTTAAAATCGTTCTAAATAAATTCCGTCAGTTTATTGACGCAATTTGACTTAATTTCGTCAGTTTATTGACGCAATTTTTTGTATCTTTGCATAAAAAATCTTATGAAATTAATTGAACGCTCAATAAGAAATGACTTTCTTAAGAAAGTGAAACAAGGAAAAGTGTTATTATTGTTAGGAGCCAGAAGAGTGGGAAAAACTTTTTTTTTGAACAACATTGAAAGTGAACTAAAAGAAAAATTTTTACGATTGAATGGCGAAGATATTTTTACGATGGATGTACTATCCAAAAGAACTAGAAAAAATTATCTTGATTTGATTGAAAATAATAAGATACTCATAATAGATGAAGCACAAAAGATTCCAGAGATTGGAAGTATTTTAAAGTTTATTGTAGATGAGTTTCCAAATCTGAAGATAATAGTTACTGGTTCTTCTATGTTTGATTTGAAAAACAAATTGGGTGAGCCACTGACGGGGCGTAAATATACTATGATGCTTTTTCCTATTGCCCAAATGGAATTAAGAAAAACGTATTCTGTCTTTGAATTGAAAACTATGTTGCCTGACCGTTTGATTTTTGGTTCCTATCCTGAAATTTTTAATATCAAAAATAAACAGGATAAACTGGATTATTTGAAAGAATTAGCCAGCGATTATTTATTAAAAGATATATTGACAATAGACGGAATAAGACATTCCGCACAGCTATTTAATTTATTGAAGTTGTTGGCCTATCAAGTGGGCTCTGAAGTGTCTTATCAGGAATTAGGGCAACAATTAGGAATAAGTAAAAATACTGTGGAACGTTATATGGACTTGTTATCAAAAGTATTTGTTATTCATAAGTTACAAGGATTTAGCAGAAACTTAAGAAATGAGGTTACTAAAAACAGCAAATGGTATTTTTATGATAATGGAATACTCAATGTGTTTTTGAATAATTTTAATACAATTGACCGAAGACAAGATGCTGGGTTGTTATGGGAGAATTTTATTGTTTCTGAACGCTTGAAATATCAGTATTATAAGCGTATGAATGTCAACAATTATTTTTGGCGAACGTATACGCAGCAGGAAATTGACTGGATAGAAGAACGAAATGGGAAATTGTATGCGTATGAATTTAAGTGGCAATTCAATAAAAGAATTCGTATTCCGGATTTATGGAAACAACATTATTCTTTAAATTTTAAGATTATTCATTCCGATAATTTTTTAGAATTTGTATCCTGATAATTACCTGATTTAGGATTATTTTTTACTCATTCCAAAAATCTGTTTAAATAAATTCCGTCAGTTGATGGACGCAATTTGACTTAATTTCGTCAGTTTATGGACGGAATTATTTGTTAAAACTACTGATTTACAATTAGTTAATAAAAATTTTAAAGAACAATAATTAAAAATCTTGTGTGAGTTGGTTGGTGGCTTTTTGTAAAATTTCAAAAGCATTTTCAGCCATTAAATTTTCTCTATCTAAGGTAGGATTGATTTCGACCATTTCAAAGCAAACGATTTTTTTACTACGCATTAAATAGTAAATCAGATTACCGGCTTCTTTTTCGGTGATGCCATTAGGCACGGGAGTCCCTGTGCCGCTGCTGATGCGGGAATCCATACTATCTACATCAAAGCTGACATAGATTAAATCGCAATGATCTAAATAGTTAAGTGTTTCAATAGCGATACGTTCTACGGCTTTTTTGCGAATTTCGGGCACGGTAAATATCCGCACTTTGTTCTTTTTGATGAGATATTCTTCTTGTGGTTCGTAGTCGCGGAGAGCGATGTAAACGAGGTCGGAGTAGTAAATTTTGGGTTTAAGGTTGCCGAGGTTTTTGAGTTTTTCCCAGTATTCAATGGTTTCGTCGTCGGGTTTGTTTTGTTGGCGGTCTTTGTTGTCTTCGGCGAGAGCGCAGGCGAGGGGCATTCCGTGCATATTACCACTGGGAGTGGTGTAGGGTGAGTGTAAATCGGCGTGGGCATCAATCCATACAACGCCTAAACGTTTATCCGGGAAGGCCATTTTAATACCGGCGATGGTGCCGATGGCGGAGCTATGGTCGCCGGCTAAGACAATGGGGAGTTCGTCTTCCAGAAGGATTTTTTTGATTTGGTTGGCGAGTCGTTCGTTGAGGTTGTATACGCCTTTGATGCGCTTGGCATAGTCGTTGACAACGGGTTCTAAAAGCAGGTGATTTTCATTAGGTATTTCGATAGATTTGTATTTTTTGAAGAAGGGGCTACCGAAGTCCAATGCGGCGATTTTGATAGCATCTATTCCTAAGCTGGCGCCCCTTGTGCCGGCGCCGATTTCGCTTTTGACTTCTACAATTTTGATGGGTTTTATTTGGATTTTGGCCATAAATTCAATGTAATTTATTAAATAAAGTTCTACTTTGTTTTTTAGTATTTTCGCAGCGTAAATGTACAAAAAAATAACAGAATGTCTTTGACGTATTATGATTTGATTACGCAAACGCATCATTTTCCGCAAGAGGGTTTTGAGGTGAAAGAGAATGAGTTGTATTTTAATGATATTCCGATGATGCAGATTATTAAGCAGTATGGAACGCCGTGCAAGATTTCGTATTTACCGAAAATAGGGCAACAGATTCAGAAGGCAAAAAGAATGTTTAATGTAGCGATGGCCAAGGCGGATTACAAGGGGGAGTATTATTATTGTTATTGTACTAAAAGTTCGCATTTTTCATTTGTGTTGGATGAGGTGCTTGAGAATGGGGCACATATTGAAACATCTTCGGCTTATGATATTTTTATTGTGAAGGAATTGTTTAAGCAGGGTAAATTGAATAAAGAAACATATATTGTGTGTAATGGTTACAAACCGGAGAAGTACAAGCAATTGATTGTAGAGATGGTGAATGAAGGGTTTAATGTGATTCCTGTGCTGGATCATTTAGATGAAATTGATTATTATAAAAAACATTTGAAAGTTCCAAGATGTCAATTAGGTATTCGTATTGCGACAGAAGAGGAACCGTCGTTTCCGTTTTATACATCGCGTCTGGGCATTCGATATAGTGATATTGTCCATTTGTATAAAAATAAAATTCAGACGGATGCACGATTTGAATTGAAGATGCTGCATTTTTTCATTAATACGGGGATTAAGGATACAATTTATTATTGGACGGAATTGAATAAGTGTTTGAATGTTTATTTGGAATTGAAGAAAATGTGTCCTGGTTTGAATGCTTTGAATATAGGTGGTGGAATGCCCATTAGAACGTCTTTATCATTTGAATATGATTATGATTATATCATTGAGGAAATTATTTCGCAGATAAAGTTGTTTTGTGAGCAAAATGAGATACAAGAGCCGGATATATTTACAGAGTTTGGGTCTTTTACAGTGGGGGAGAGTGGAGCATCGTTGTATTCGGTGATTGATCAAAAGATGCAGAATGATAGGGAGCGGTGGTATATGATTGATAGTTCGTTTATTACTTCTTTGCCGGACACGTGGGGCATCAGTCAAAAGTTTATTTTACTGGCGATTAATTACTGGGATAGACCGTATGTGGCTGTGAATCTTGGTGGGTTGACTTGTGATAGTATGGATTATTACAATAGTGAGGCACATATTAATCAAGTGTTTTTGCCTTTAGTTACCAAAGAAGATAAAGAACCTTTGTACATAGGATTTTTTCATACAGGAGCGTATCAAGAGGAATTAAGCGGATATGGCGGGATTCAGCATTGTTTGATTCCGGCACCCAAACATGTTTTGATTGATAGAAATGAAGAGGGTGAAATTGCTACCAAATTGTTTGCTAAAGAGCAGTCCTATAAATCAATGTTGAAAATACTTGGATTTTAATGTCGTCACGGTTATTCATTATTTTCTTAACGGTATTTATTGATTTATTGGGATTTGGGATTATTATTCCCATTTTGCCAAATTACACGATACAGTTGGGTGCTACTACTTTTATGACGGGTATTATTGCGGGTGTATTTTCGTTGATGAATTTTTTGATGACGAGTTATTTAGGGGCGTGGAGTGATAAGCTTGGAAGACGGCCTGTATTGATGATAACTATTTTAATGAATGCCTTAAGTTATTTGCTTTTAGCGTTTTCAAAGAATTTGTTTTTGGTGTTGTTAAGCAGAGTTATAGCGGGTATTGGTTCAGCCAACATCTCTGTTGCACAGGCCTATATTGCGGATATTACGGCTCCGCAGGAACGAACCAGACGTATGGGATTAATTGGTATGGCGTTTGGATTGGGATTTGTATTAGGTCCGCCTATTGGTGGGTATTTGAAGCATCTGGATGAGCAGAGTGGAATGTTGTATGTAGGTTTATTCACAGCCGGATTGTGTATTATCAATTTGATTTCTGCTTATTTTTTTCTGGATGAATCGCTTGTTAAAAGAGATAATATGAAAGATATTGAGTTTTCACCTATTCGGAATATTCGTTATTTTTTTGAGTTTCCCCTCATTCGGTCGTATTTAATTTATGGGTTTATTTTTATTGCGGCGTTTAGTATTTTTCAAGTACTTTCTACGGTGCATTGGCAACAGCATTGTTTATTAAAAGATAAACAAATTGGGTGGCTATTTGGTTTTGTAGGAATGATGAGCATTTTCTGGCAGGGCTTTGGATTAAAGTGGATATTAAAAATTATTCACGAGCGACAAATTATTGTGATAGTATCTGTTTTGATGAGTTTGGCCTTATTAGGGATGGTTTTACTCAATCCTGAGAATGTGCTGTATCTTTCGTTGGTATTGTTATTTTTTATTTCAATGGGGAATGGATTGATTTCACCATCTGTTACATCGCTGTTGTCTCAGCAGGTAAGTTCGCCACAGATGGGGTCGTTATTGGGTGTTTTTCAAAGTTTGAACTCATTGGCCAGAGCCATTGCACCGGCTATTGGTGGTTTTTTATATGATGTGCATTTTTCGTATCCGTTTATTCTTTCGTTTGTTGTGATGTTGGGTGCTGTGGTATTGATAAAGAGAAGGCAGCATTAATTTCTCAAATAGTATCTTAAACCGGCATAAAACATTCTCCCGTAAATGGGTGCCCAGATCATGGAGGCGTCAAAGTAAGGAGAAGAGGGGGTAGAGGAAGCAAGGATGGGATTAGATTGTTTGAAGTCGTTTAAATTTTCAACGCCAATGTATGCTTTGAGTTCGTTTTTTTTCCATTTATGTGTGTAGGTGATTTGAGCAAGAATATTCCAGTATGCTTGTGAGAAGTTGGGTCTTCTGAAATCGGGAGGATTTTGAAAAGTGTAAGGTAGACGTTTTTGTGAAATGTATTGCGTTGTAAAGTCAAAATTCCATTTTTTGTTGGTCGTAGTATATACGAGATTTAAGAAGCCACGCAATTTAGGAATATAGGGTTGTTCATCCCATCTTCTTGAATAAAGTGCTTGTTGTTGAACATAACGGAAAGCAAAGTGTGTTTCTAATCTTTTGATGGGTTGGAATTGTGTTTCCAATTGAGCGGAATGAGAGTAGGCGCTGCTATTGTAGAAATGTACTTCTTTGGGAGTATCTATATCTGTAATTAAAGTAGAGGTGAAGTAAGTGTAATAGTATTCCAATAAAATGTTTGCAGGGCGGTAGAACATTTTGAAGGAGTGGTAAAAATTTGAGCCAATAGTCCACGCTGATTCTGGCTTGTATCCATAAGGTAAAGCCGGATAAATGCCGTCAAAATAAAATACTCTGCGGGAAGCCATTAATCCGATGTTTTCGGCGAGCGGATTCGGAGTTCGAAAGGCCTTGCCGGCTGATAGTTTTAAGGTGGTGTTTTGATTGTTGAAGTTGAGTTTAAGATGAAGGCGGGGAATGTAAATCCAGCCGTAGTAATTGTGATAATCTAAGCGATTACCAATGAGGAGAGATAAATTAGGAGATGGTACGTAATTGTATTCTGCGAAGATTCCAGAGATTTGTTCATTTCTTTTGAAGAGGAAATAACGATAAGTTTCATCGGGTTGGATGGTGTTGAAGGTGACGCCTATTTTGTAGGTATGTGCTGTGGTTTGGATAATGCCTTGATAGATGAAGTTAGCGTAGAAGGAGGACTGCAGGGCATTGTAAGGATCTTTGTCGTAGAGATTTTTATTTTCGTAGTAAGAGTAAAGAAGTTGTAATCCCAAGCTGTGTCCGGGTTTTTGTTTGAATATCCAGCCCGATTTGCTAAACAGGTCGTAGCGTTTGGTAGAGGAAGTAACGATGTAGGGCGTTTCAAGATAATTGTAATTAGGCATTGTTTGTCCGGATTTTCGTTGGTCTAAAATTAACTGACCGCCGAATTGCCAGTCCAATCCTTTGTTTGTTTTGATAGCGTATTTGTGAACGATGTTGAATTGCTTACCGGTTGGGATGTCGACAAAGCCATCGTTATTAAAATCCTGTGCTAATGGGTTGAAACTGGAGTGTAGCAAGAGGTTGGAGTGAATGGTGTTGGAAAGTTTTTGATTAAAGACAAGGTTGTATTCGTTTCTGCCGTTTTGATTGAGATAGTTGTTGAAGTAGAGTTTGAATTCTGGTTTGGCCGGGTGCCAGAGTTCGGTGTTGATTTGACCGGTGAAGGATTCGTAACCATTGAGGACGGCGCCGGTGCCTTTGCTGAGTTGAATGGATTGAATAAAGGGGCCGGGTAAGAAAGAGAGCCCTTGTGCAGATTGGATACCAAAAAGATAGGGTATGTTTTCTTTGGTGAGTAAGATGTATTTGCCGGTGAGACCATTCATTTGAATTTGTCGGATGCCGGTAATAGCATCGGTGATTTGGACATCAATGCTGGCGTTGGTTTCAAAACTTTCGGAGAGGTTGCAACAAGCGGCTTTTTGGAGATAGGTTTCATTAAGGGTTTGAACTTGTAAGGGATTTAAAACGGAGTATTCAACGGATGGGCGTTGATAAACGATTTCAATTTCGTTGAGTTGTACAGCGGGTTTTAGGGTGATAAGGAGTTTTTCGTTAGGATTTTTGACGATGAATTTTTGACGATTGTAGCCCATAGCAATGATGTCTAATGTGTCGTTTGGAGGGAGTGTGTTGAGTATAAAAAAACCTGTAGAGTCGGAGTAAACGATTTGTTTGGTTTGTGTGGAATAAATCATTACATCGGAAAGGAAGGTGGTATCTTTTTGATTTTTAATTTCTGCTATTTGACCGATGGTTTGGCTGTAGAGGGTAGAGTAGAATGCTGTGAGTAGGAATAGTGCTTTTATTTTGGAGGGTTTCATAGGATTAAGTTTAGAAGTTCCCGATAAATCGGAGCTTGCCCCGAGTATCGGGGACAGGTTATGAGTGATGAGTTTTGAGTTTATTGCGTGAGGGATGCGGAGGGCCCCCGATGAGCGAAGCGAATCGGGGGGCACTGCCCTGAGCGAACGGAGTGAGCGAAGGGATTGCCGAAGCCCGAAGCAGCCCGACCCCCGATGAGCAAAGAGAATCGGGGGGCACGCCCTCATCAAAAAAATGGTATTTCGTTAAAAGAAAAGTAAATTAATGAGGTTTTATATCACGGTATTTGCAGCAATCGGGCAGAGTTTGATACGCCTTTTCATCTGCGTGTAAAGAATCTACATCGTGACCTACTTTGAGAATTTTGTTTTTGATTTCATCCATGTTGATGACGGATGGCTTATAGGTAATGGTGAGTATTTGCGTTTTTTTGTTCCACTCGGCGTATTTGACGCCCTTGACATCCACGGCGGATTCTATTCTTTCTTTGCATTGGCCGCAATTGCCTTTTACGTGAAGGGTTTGTGTGATTACAGAATTTTTGTTTTGAGCATTGAATAGTGTGGTGCTGAATAAAATAATTAATGAAACAATGAGTGTTTTCATAGGTTTAAAATTTAAATGTTTAGTGATTTAATTTGTAGGAAAAGAATAAAAAAGAAATTTATGAGAAACGAACGGCTAATTTCTCAAAACTACAGAGCGAACAATAGAGTATCTATATAACAAATTGTAACATCGGACATTGTGGAGAAAAATTTTTGAAAGTGTAGAATGAAGGTGTAAAATGAATGGTAGTGCAATTTGAAGTGAGATGGGGAGGATAAGCAGTAAGACGAAGAAAATTTGAAGTAGTAAGGTATAATTTATGAAAGCTTGGTCTATGTGTGCAAAGATGAGTTTTTCCTGACAACAACCATCGTCTTGTATATTGAGCCAATTAAGATGTGATAAGTTCATTACATCATTGCATTCGCAAGTGGAAGTGGAATAAAAAGAAGTGGCATAAAGTTCATCGCCACAATAATGCTGATAGAAAAACAAATTTGAATTAGATAACAAAAAGAGAAATGAAAGGATTATATTTAAATAGTTAGTTTTCACTGCTTATAAATCTAATAAAAATGATGTTTATGTGGAATGTAAAATAATGTTAAGATGTGATTAGGAGTGAGCCGTATTAAGGTTTTATTTTTTGTAGATATTCTAAAACTCTGGAAAGATAGGATGTGTTGTCAGGAAAAATGAGTTGGAAGTTTTTTTTATGTTGGATGTGGTCAGATATTTTTATTTCGGAAAGAATGTGGTTAGCAATTATTGAAGTGTACTTTAAGGATTGGAGATGGATGTTGTAGTGCACTAAATAAGTGTAGGTATATTTTCGTAATGTGTTTTTTATATCGTTTTTCAAGAGATTTAGAATGGGTAAAAAATCTTTTTTATAGATGAGAATGACATTTTCAGTTGGTATTTTTTTTATAGGAGTATAATCTGTGATTGGGAGATCGTGAAAAAGCACTAAATCTTTTTTTATATCGTTACTGGATTGAAAAAATTCAGATATTTCATTTGTTTTGGAAAGAAATGTGTCGTGAGAAGTTACAAGTACTATAGAGTTATTGTGTTCCATCATTTTGTAGGGATTGATTCAATAACTTTTTCAAAGGTTTTAATGGCTTCATCAAGAGAGGTGTGCATTTGGCCGCCAGCGGCATTTTTGTGTCCGCCGCCATTAAAATGTTTTCTGGCAATTTCGTTGACGTCTAAATTTCCTTTACTGCGCAGGGAGATACGAATCATTTTATCGGTTTCGGTAATTAAAGCAGAGAGCAGGACATCTTTGATTGAAAGTCCGTAATTGACAAGTCCTTCTGTATCACCTTTTTGAAAATTGAAAGATTTTAGTTCTTTTTGAGAAAGTGCAATGTAAGCGGTGTTGTATTCTTTCAGGTATTTTAATTTTTTGGAGAGTGCATAGCCCACTAATTTTAAGCGATTGTAGGAATAGGTATCAAATATTTGCTGTTGGATGTGCGTATGATTGATTTTAAATTTCATCAAATGAGCGGCAATTTCAAGTGTTTCGGAAGTGACAGAGTCGTATTTAAAAGAGCCCGTATCGGTGATAAGACCTGTGTAAAGGCATTGAGCGATTTTTTTATCTATGTTTTTTTCTAATTTTAGGTGATGCATAAATTGATAGATAAGTTCGCAGGTGCTACTGGCTTTGTCGTTGAAGAAATAAGCATTAAAATATTTTTCAGGGGAACGATGATGGTCAATAAGAATTTTAGGTGCATTGCTGTTTTGTGGCAATTCAGCCAATCCATCGTTGCCTAAACGTTTGAAAGCATTGCAATCTAACAAGAAAATTAAGTCCGATTTTTGGATGAGTTGTTGGGTAAATTCTTTTTGTTTTTCAAAGATGGTAATTTTGTTAGAGTGTGGCATCCAATTGAGGAAAGCAGGGAATTCGTTAGGTAAGATGATGTGAACATTTTTTTTGAGTTTTTTTAATGTAAGATATAAGGCAAGTGAAGAACCAACTGCATCGGCATCTGGATTGTGATGGGAAAGTATAATGATATTTTTTGCGTTTTTGATAAAAGAAAGTAATTTAGATTTTTCTGTGATTTTTTTCATATTAGGAGTTTAAAAATAAAAAAGGGCATACGCCCTGTTTTTATTGGTGTTTTGCTTTAATTACACTTATTGACATTGGATTAATATTCTTCTTCGTTAAACAAAAAGTCGTCTTTGGAAGGATAATCCGGCCACAGGTCTTCAATAGAGTCAAATACTTCGGTTTCGTCTTCTATTTCCTGCAGGTTTTCAATAACTTCCAATGGTGCGCCGCTTCGCATAGCATAGTCAATTAATTCTTCTTTTGTGGCTGGCCATGGTGCGTCTTCCAACCAGGAGGCTAATTCTAATGTCCAATACATAATTTTCTTATTTTGGCGTCGCAAAAAAAAGAATTATTTTTTTTAATATCAAAGTATTTAATTTTTTTTAGGAAAATGAGGATATTTTCTCTGTTTCTTTGCGAGAATGAATACAATTTACTGTTCTTTTATATTTTTATAAAGTTCAATTAAATTAAAATGGTAAGGTAGTTTTTCGAAGTTTTGGCATGAAATAGAAGTGTCGGATTTAAATTTGATATAATGTTTTCTGTGGCAATTAAGTCCTTCTACAGATATTTGTCCGATTCTTCCTAAGTAACAGATAAAAGACCATTCTGTTTGGAAATAGCGATTTTCAATTGTGATAGTATCGTGAAGGGGTATTATTTTTGCTACTTTTTTTATATCTTCTAAAAGTTCTTTATCTCTTTTTGGAGTGCCTGCTAGTGAAATGGTAATTATTAGCAATAAAAAATTTAAAATGATTAAGGTTCTTGTGATTGATTTATTTGAAAAGGTGGTATTGATATAAGACCAAATTGGAATAATAAATTGTGATGAAACAATCCCAAAAGTAATTGCAAAAAAAGGGAAAGACGGAACCATATAAAAGCCCTTTTGTACCATGGTGAGCATTAATGGTAAAGAGCCAGACAGCCCGATAATAAAAAAGAATATACTGTATTGTTGATGTTTTTTCAAATTAGAAAGGATAGAGGTTTGGAATTTTTTGTAAGATAAAAATATTATCAATACAGTTAATATCAATGGAGGTAACAGTTCTAATAATAGTCGATAGGTTATGTAAAAATGCGAATCTGATGTGGGTTGTTGGGTTATTCTGAAAAAAGCACGATCAATTAAATAGTGATTCATACTTTCTTTGGCTTCTGGATATAGGTAAATAACTATTGAAAATATCAAGAGTGATACAAAAATAAAAATATATTGATAAATAATTTTTTTAAGTGAGATGTTTTTGGTGTTTCTAAATACGAAAAAATATATTAAAGGGACGCCTATAGGAAAGAGAGCGGGAAATCCTTTTGTCATAAATCCGGCAATTATTGATACGCATGCTATTAGTGTCCAAAACAAAAAGAGCTTATTTGTATAAGATTTTAAAAATGAATAAACCGCCAGCAATGTGAACATTGAAACAATATTTTCCAGCATGTTATTTGAAAAAGACCAGAAGGTAAGAGGAATACTGCCCCAATAAATAACAGATAACCACGATAAATGTTTAAGATAGGAAATGTTGTCAAAAATTAAGAGCCATATTTTGTGAATTAGGAAGATGTTTATTAAAAGTACAATTAAAACGAAAAAACGCTCTGCGAATATTGTATCGCCGAATAATTTAAAAGAAAGAGAGATGAGCCAGATGCCAAATGGCGGTTGCTCATGAAATGTGTCTAAACCGGCAATCTTTGTATCGAATTTTGGAAACCAAAAGGTGCCAATACCTTCCCTTAAATTACGAGCAACCGTTGTATATAAAGTGGCATCCAAAAACATCCCATCCATAAAAAGCGTTGGTAATATCAATGCCCCTACAACTAAAGAAGAAAGTAGCCAGCCATTTAAACTTAATCTGTTTAATTTTATAGAACCAATCATTCTGGCATAATATTTTAATACTTTTGCAAAAGTATTTATTTTGATGTAATGGAGGAAATTATTTCTAAAATTTCGAAGTGGTGTGCTTATCAGGAACGCTCAGAATTTCAGGTAAGACAAAAGTTGGAAGAATGGAACGTAAAGGATGAGGATATAGAAAAAATACTGAAATATCTGAGAGAGGAAAACTATCTGAATGAAGATAGATTTTTGCAAGCATTTATCAACGGAAAATTATCTAAAAAATGGGGATTAGAAAAAATCAAGTTTCATTTGAAACAGAAGCATCATATTGCAGAATCAAAGATTAATGAAGTGTTGCAACACATTGAAGCATCTGATTATCTTGATACTTTGAAAAATCTGATTACCAAAAAAATTCATCAAATACAACAAAAAGAACAAGATAAAATGCTTGTTAAGAAAAAAATCATCAACTTTGCGCTTTCAAAAGGGTATAATTTGCAGGATATTTATTCGGTTATACAGGAATTAAAACTTTAATATGCAAATACAATTACAGGGTAAAAGAGCATTTGTGTGTGGTGCTACACAAGGTATAGGCAAGTCCATTGCATTACAATTTGCAAAATCCGGGGCGTCTGTAACTATTTGTGCGAGAAATGAACACGCACTAAAACAAGTTATTAATGAATTAGATAAATCCTTTCATCAAGAGCATTCCTATTTATGTGCCGATTTTTCAAAACCAGAGGAATTAAAGAAATTATTGGAAGCGTATAATCGGAATTTTCCGGTAGTGCACATACTGGTCAATAATACCGGTGGTCCGGCCCCCGGTAGTATTATTAATGCTCAAACACAAGAATTTTTAAATGCCTTTCAAATGCATTTAATATGCAATCATATATTAGTTCAAAATTTTTTACCGGCAATGAAGAATGCTCAATATGGTCGGATCATCAATATCATTTCCACATCTGTAAAACAACCATTGCCGAATTTGGGAGTATCGAATACCATTCGTGCAGCGGTAGCAAACTGGGCTAAAACACTTGCGAATGAAGTAGCACAATACGGCATAACGGTGAACAATATCTTGCCCGGAGCCACCAAAACACAACGATTGGAACAAATTATACAACAAAAATCGCAACGAACAAATGTGTCGGTTGCGCAGATTGAGCAAGAAATGCAAAACGAAATACCGATGAAACGGTTTGGCTTGCCTGAAGAACTGGCTTATTTAGCGACATTTCTGGCGTCGCCGTATGCGGCGTATATTACGGGTGTGAATATCCCTGTAGATGGTGGAAGAACGGCTTGTTTGTAAGTTTATGAAAAAGTTTTTGACAATATTTTTTGTAATTGCTCTTACCTGCTTTGTCGCCTCTTGTATGGATGAGGAAGAGGACGCATACACGCCCAAGCCACGTGGATACTATCGCATTGCTTTCCCATCAAAAGCGTATCGATGGTATGATTCCATTTGTCCATTTCAATTTGAATATCCAAAGTATGGAAAAATAGAAAAAGACAAACATCCGTTAGCAGAGCCCTGTTGGATAAATGTAGAGTTCCCTTATTTCAGGGCTACTTTGCATTTAAGTTATAAAAATATGAAAGGTAAAAAAATAGCAGATCTGATTGAAGATAGCCGGGAATTAGCCATTAAACATCAGATAAAATCTACTGGAATGGAAGAAACGTTGATACTAAGAGATAGTGTAAGGGTTTATGGATTGGTATATGATATTGAAGGGAATACAGCATCTTCACTGCAATTTTATGTAACGGATAGTACGGACCATTTTATTCGTGGGGCCTTGTATTTTAATGTAAGACCTAATATCGATTCTGTGAAGATTGTATTGCAATTTTTAAGAGAAGATGTGATACATCTTATTAAAACATTACAATGGAAAAACAATACTATTCCATCTGTTCATTAATATAAAAAGTTTTTCCACATTTATTTGTTTATATTTTATTCAATATGCGTTAATCCGGCGGTCATATAGTATTTAACTTTAACGCATTAAATTTTTAAAAAATGAATAATATCAACGACTTAAATAAAGAAATAACTCATTTAAAGAGGCAATTGTCGGAATTAAGAAATTATACAATTATTCTGGAAAACGAAAAAGAAAATTTGAAAGTCCGCAATGAATATGCGAACACTCAAATTAATATCCTAAAAAAAGAGAAAGAAAATTTAAACAAGGAAATTGAGAAACTGAAAAATGAAATAGATATTCTTAAAAACAACTTTAATGCGGAGACATTGAAAATAGAAGAACTTTATGTAGAAAACGAACTTTTGAAAAAAGAATTAAAACAATCTCAACATTTTTATGAAAACGAAAAACAAAAAATTGAGTCAGAATTAAATGGGAAAATAGAACAACTTGAAAAACAAATTGAAATAGAAAAAAACAAATTACAAGAAAAATATCAGAAAGAAATTAAAGAGTATCAAAATAAACTATCTGTTTTAGAAAATAGTATTCAATCCGTTACAAATTCCATACATCAGGAATATCTGATAAGATTAAATCAACTCAATGAAGAACATCAAAAGACAATAAAAGAATATCAATCTACCATTGAGCGAATTAAAGAAGAAGGTGAACAAAAATTTATCCAATTAAAATTAGAAAAAGAAACGCACGAAGAACAAATCAAACATCAGTTTCAAAATATTATAGAACAATTAGAACAACAGTTGGATAAGAAAGAAAAGGAGATCCAAGCAAAATACGAAGTTAAAATTCAAGATCTTGAAAAGACAATACTTGAAAACAATCAGAATCTGGAAACAATAAAAAGTGAAAGTGAAAATTTGCAAAAAATAATTTCTGAAAAAAACAAGGAATATACTCAGTTGGAAACCATCAAAAAAAATCTGGAGCAAAAAATTGAGCACTATCTGTCATTGCAAACTATCTCTGAAGAAAAAATAAATGCTTTAACAGAATCTTTGCACGAAAAAGATGAAATTATCAAAGAATATACAGAATTAATAGAATATGAAAAAAACACTAACAGCACCCTGACAACTGAAAACCAACTTTTACAAAGTCAGGTGGATATTTTATTATCCAAAGTTGAACACTTGGAAAAAAACATGGTAGCAAAAAGTTTAGATGCGAGTATGTATGTAGAGAAGAAAATATATGAAGAATTGACACAGCAGTTACAGAAATTTACCGAAGAGAATCAACTCTTACACTCTACCATCCAGAAACAAGAGCAGCAAATTCACTCCTTGCAAAAAGAAGTGGAGCAGCATTTACAAGAACAAAATACATACTATCAAATAGCCCCGAAATTAGAAAAATTAGAAACCGAAAAAAAATCCTATGTGGAAGAACTTCAAAAAATACTGAACGAAAAAAATGCACTATCAGAAGAACAAAATTTATTGAAAAACGAAATACAATCCTTAAAAAACAGATTACAGGAACTAGAAGAAACAGAAAGCATCAATCAAACATTAGAAGAACAAGTGATCCATTTACAATCTATATTAGATACTATAAAAACAGAGCAGAAAGAATACAAGGAGAAAACTCAAACTATGTACGATGAACTGCTGCAGGAATACCATATTCTACTTACAGAAAATGAACGCTTACAATCGGATCTGGAAAACGCCCATCAGCAAATTCAGATTTTACAGGACGAACTTGCAGAAACACATACCAAACAAAACGACCGAATAGAAGAATACAAATGCATTATTTCAGAAAACCAGCAACAATTAGAACATTTTCAAAAAATAAACGACTACTTGAAAAATGAAATTCTCAATCTATTAGACACACAAGACATTTTAATCGGCTCACTTAACAAAATTCAGGAAACCTTAAAAAATATCTATATCCCTGAAAATCCAGAAATTAACATAACAAATTTGGATGCCGATAGAAAAAACACTATCTTTGCACAACAAAACCACGATCTACTTTTAACCTCGGTGAACGAGTTAAACACACAATTAAACAAAATTTTTAATGAAAAACTCTCTTGATAAATATATATTAAAAATAGTAAGTTTTCTACTAATTATCATCCACAAAATCTGGCAGAGTTTTTCGTTACAATCATTTTATTCAAACTCTTACACACTGAATATTATTCCAAATAATACCTTTCTTAATAAATATTCAGTTCACCTATTTTATCGGCATTCATTCAAAGTTCAGCGATCCTAATTGTGTTGTTTTTCCCGATGACCGAGGGAGAAAGAGCGTCGTGGTTTATCATTCACTAATTAAAATTGATGGATTATGATGAGTATCATTCTGGCCCTTATATTTATTATAGTGGCACTTATAGCAGGCATTTTCACGGGCTTTTACATTGCCAATTCCCGCTTAAACAAAAACCTACAAATTCAAAAAGAAAATATCCTGAAAGAAGCAGAAATTAAAGCAGAATCTATTAAACAACAAAAAATTTTAGAAACCAAAGAACGAATCCTTCAACTTAAAGAAGAACACGACAAAAAAGTACAAGAAAGAAACCATCAGATTGCTCAATTAGAAAACAAACTTAAAATAAAAGACAGCGAACTTTCCAAAAAAATAGAAGAATACAATCGGAAAGAAAAAGAATTAGAAACACTAAAAAATCAAGCCAAACAGCAAATAGAATTGTATCAACATAAGTTGGAAGATGTGGAGAAAAAACAAAAACAACAAATTGAAATGTTAGAAAAAATTGCAGGATTAAGTGCCGAAGAAGCTAAAGCCAAACTCATTGAAAGTATTAAAGACGAAGCCAAAACTCAGGCCATGTCTTATATTAAAGAAATTACCGAAGAAGCCAAAATGACTGCCAACAAAGAAGCCAAAAAAATAGTCGTACAAACCATCCAGCGCATCGCCACTGAAACAGCAATAGAAAATTCTATTTCTGTTTTCCATATTGAAAACGAAGAAATGAAAGGACGAATTATCGGACGTGAAGGGCGTAACATCCGCACCTTGGAAGCTCTGACCGGCGTTGAAATTATCATAGATGACACACCTGATGCCATCACACTGTCTTGCTTTGATTCTGTGAGAAGAGAAATTGCCAGATTAGCCCTGCACCAGTTAGTAACAGACGGACGTATCCACCCCGGCAGAATTGAAGAAGTGGTAGAGAAAACCAAAAAACTTATTGAAGAAGAAATTATTGAAGTCGGCAAACGTACCTGCATAGACCTTGGCATCCACGGATTACATCCCGAATTAATCCGAATGGTGGGAAGAATGAAATACCGTTCGTCTTATGGACAAAATTTATTACAACATTCCAGAGAAGTGGCCAACCTTTGTGCCGTGATGGCGGCAGAATTAGGACTGAATCCTAAAATAGCCAAACGCGCCGGACTGCTTCACGACATAGGAAAAGTGCCCGATGAAGAACCCGAATTACCACACGCTATTTTAGGAATGAAATTAGCAGAAAAATACAAAGAACGTCCCGAAGTCGTGAATGCTATTGGTGCCCACCACGATGAAATAGAAATGACTACTTTGTATGCCCCCATTGTTCAGGTTTGTGATGCCATCAGCGGTGCAAGACCGGGAGCAAGAAGAGAAATTGCAGAACAATACATTAAACGCTTGAATGATCTTGAAAATCTGGCTTTGAGTTATGAAGGGGTAGAAAAATCCTATGCCATTCAAGCGGGTAGAGAACTAAGAGTCATTGTATCAGCCGATAAACTAAGCGATAAACAAGCCGAAGAACTCGCCTTTACACTTTCTCAACGGATTCAAAACGAAATGACTTATCCCGGACAAGTGAAGGTTACGGTTATTCGTGAAGTGCGGTCCAGTGCTATTGCAAAGTAAAAATAAAAAGCCCTTCACTTTTAAGAAGGGCTTTAAAGAATTAAGAGTGTTTAAATGGTAAAAAAATTACTTCAAAGAACAAGTTGTCTCAACGCTTACATTATTGATGGTGTATTTGTAGCTAAAACAATTAGCACGTGCTTGCCTTTTGGTGGCACTTTTGATAGTGAATTTGCTTGTTCCGAATGAATTTGTACATTCACAGGTATAGTCCTTTTTGCAGGCACTGAATAGTCCCGCTACTGCCATTAAAAGAATAAGTTTTTTCATAGTTTTAGTTTTTGTAGGTTATTTTAACGAACAGTTTTTTGTAGTGGTTACGCCATTACTTTCTTGTGTTGTGCTTACACAATTGGCTTTGGCTCTGGCTTTAGTTACTCCTTTAATAACGTATTTATCAGTGGAGCTGAAGCTGCCAACTGTAGTTGTACATTCGCAGGTGTAGTCCTTTTTGCAGGCACTAAAAAATGCGCTGATAGCGATTAAAACAATAATTTTTTTCATAGCAATGTTTTTTAGGTTAATGATTATTTTAATTTACAATCATCTGTAGAGGATACATTTCCATTACTATCATAATACACTTTGGATACGCAAATATCCTTGGCTTGTTTTTTAGTAACATTCACCAAAGTGGCAGATAAAGTGGTAGAGTTCCCTCCGGATGTAGAAGTGCACTCACACACCCTGTCTTTTTTGCACGATGAAACAAAACTAAATGTTCCACCGATGATCATTAAAAGAGTAATTTTTTTCATAGTAATATATTTTATGGCAAGTGTAGTAAATATATTTCAATTATTGCAAATAATTTTTTTAGCGGCTCTTTTTAATCGGTCATTAATAGACCGGCCAAGCCCTATGTCTGGTAATAATTCACATAAAATCACAGTAACATCGGACTTGTCTGCCAGATAAAGTGTTTCAAAAAGATGTGCAGCGGCTTCTACCAAATCGCCTTTGGAAGATAATTTGAATACTATAGTATTTTTGTTGTTGAAGTGGTAATGTTTATTGCCAAATAATATAAGTGCTTTTGAAACAGATGAATATTCTTTTAATAATTCTTCTAAATCACCAATAATAACGGGCTTTTTAGGGGCATAGTGTTTTTCTAATTGACCAGATGTAAGAATGTGATCAGGGGTATTTTCTTTGATGAGTTGGTTTTTTAAGATTACTCTGCCGATTACCTTCTCAATATCTTCTACACTTATTCCACCAAGGCGATAAACAACAACATTATTTTCTTCTATTCCAACAATAGTAGATTCAATACCCACCTTGCATTTTCCACCATCTAAAATATAAGGAATTTTATTGCCTAATTGTTCTTCTACCTGTTGGGCTGTTGTAGGGCTAATGTATTGAAAGGGATTGGCACTGGGAGCGGCTAAGGGAAAATCAAGTAGATGCAGGAGTCGTAAAGTTATTGGGTGGTGGGGTATTCTGACCGCTACTTTTGAACTTCCGGCGGTTACAAGGTCTGGAATAAGGGGCTTTTTATCTACTAATATAGTAAGCGGACCGGGCGAAAAGTGTTGCATTAAATGTAATAAGCGTTTGTCTATATTCTGAGCGATGTTATAAATAAAGTCAAGGTTTTTTATATGGACAATTAAGGGGTTGAAAGTGGGACGATTTTTTACTTCAAAAATTTTTGCGACAGCAATTGGATTGAAAGCATTGCCGGCAAGTCCATACACCGTTTCAGTAGGAATAGCGACTAATTCATTTTGTTTTAATAACTCTGCTGCTTTGAAAAGATCGGTTCCAATCATTGAATACTATTTAATGAATAGTGGATTTTTTAAAGTTTATCATTTTTTCAAGTTCGTCGGGATGCTGTTGTAATTTTTCATAAAGATTGATTAAAAACTTTTTGGCTTCTTCATAATCGTTTTTTACTTGTCCTTCTAAAATGGCTTCTTTTAGGGCATCTTTCAGAATACCTACCATTTTTCCGGGTTTTAGTTGGAATATTTGAATAATTTCTTCGCCACGAATAGGCGGTTGGAAATTTCGGATGTGATCTTTTTCTTCAATTTCTTTTAATTTTTTTCTGACGAGTTCAAAGTTGTGTAAATAACGTTTGAGTTTATTAGGATTTTTGGTGGTGATGTCTGCTTCGCATAAGATCATTAAATCTTCAATATCATCGCCGGCTTCAAAGAGGACGCGGCGTACAGCGCTATCGGTTACTTCTGTTTTGGCTAATACAATAGGACGCAAGTGCAATCGCACTAGTTTTTGAACATATTTCATTTTTTCATTCAGAGGCAATTTGAGTTTTTTGAAGATTCTTGGAATTATTCTGGCGCCAATTTCATCGTGTCCGTGAAAGGTAAAGCCCTTGCCTTCTTCAAATTTTTTGGTTTGAGGTTTGGCAATATCGTGTAGCAGAGCAGCCCAGCGTAGCCATAGGTTATTGGACATTTTGCAGACATTATCTAATACTTGTAGGGTGTGAATAAAATTATCTTTGTGAGATAAATTATTAATCGTTTCAGTGCCTTTGAGTTTGCAGAGTTCGGGAAAAATAATTTCTAATAATCCGCTCTCGTCTAATAAATAAAATCCTGTGGAGGGCTTATCGGCTAAAAGAATTTTATTTAATTCTTCTGTAATTCTTTCCTGAGAGACGATTTTAATTCGTTCTTTTTGTGCTTTAATAGATTGAAAAGTATGAGGTTCAATAGTAAATTGTAAGCGTGTGGCAAAGCGAATAGCCCGCATCATTCGTAGAGGGTCGTCGCTGAAGGTAACCGAGGGATCAAGGGGAGTGCGGATAATTTTGTTTTTTAGATCTTGTGTTCCGTTAAAGGGGTCTACAAATTTTCCAAGGTTTTTGGCATCTAAGCCGATAGCCAGTGCATTGATGGTAAAGTCCCTGCGTTTTTGATCATCTTCTAATGTGCCGGATTCTACGATGGGTTTACGGGAGTGAGCACGATAAGATTCTTTTCGGGCATTGACGAATTCTATGGTGTAATTTTGGTAAGAGATATGGGCTGTTCCAAAATTTTTGAAAACACTTAATGTGGCTTCTTTACCTAATTCTTGACATAAATTTTCGGCTACTTGCAGTGCATGGTGTGTGCAAACAATATCTATTTCTTCACCGATTTTATTAAACAGAAAAAAATCTCTAACAAAGCCGCCTATGACAAATGCTTCGGTATTTGCGTTGTTTATTGATTTTTGAATGAGTTGAAAGATTGGTGTATTAAGAAAATCAAATGGCATTTTGGGGATATTAATGCCACAAATATAGCAAATGTATGAGCAGTGTTTATTTCTGTATTTTTACACGCCGAATAAATATATTGATGTCCAAGTCAATCTGGAAAATAATTGTAATAGTATTGGGAATAGTGGCGCTGGGTGTTTTAGTGCATCGTTTATATACTACATTTTCATTTTGTCAACTTCGTGAGATTGCTCAACGGATTGTGCAAGCACATTCTTTGGGATATTTTTTTCTTACAATTATTCTGATGCCGGTGAATTGGACGATAGAGTGTTGGAAGTGGTATAAAGTGAGCAATGTAGTGGAAAAAAACAATTTTGTAAATGCAGTAAAATCGTTGTTAGTTGGAATGGCGTATGGACATTTATTGCCGGGCAGAAGCAGTGAGTTTTTGGGTAAAGTGCTGTTTTATTCTGAAAAAAATAAGTCCAATATCATTGTGTTGCATTTTGTCAATGCGGCATTTCAAATGTATGTAACGATTGTAGTGGGATTGTTTTTTTTGTTGGCATATTATGGTTCTAATTTGTTTTTTGATGGACATTTTCAAATCATTGTATTTACTGCCATTGTATTGATGTTTTTGGTAAGTGGTCTTGTTTTTTACAGCAATCGATTGAATGTTCTAAAAAGATATTTTAGTCAATTAGATTTTAATATAGAAAACTCATTAAAGATTGAACTTTTATTATTATCATTTATACGCTACTTTGTTTTTGTTTTGCAATTTTTTTTGGTTTTTAAGATATTTCATTCTGAATTGGAATTTGATATGAAATTTATTGCGAAAATATCGCTTTATTTTTTGATAACATCGGTTATTCCAATGATTAGTGTTATAGAGGTAGCGGTGCGTTCATTGATTGGGATTTTTATTTTTCAGGAATGGGGAATGAATGATTGGCAAATCACTACAATAGTGTCTATGATTTGGTTGATAAACCTTGTGTTGCCGAGTATAGCAGGTTTTTTAATTGGTAGTTTTCACATCCAGCAATTAAATAAATGATAGAAATTTTGTTGATACCAATTAGTGTTTATGTATTGTTTTGGTTGGTGATGGAATATTATTTTCATCAAGATGAAGGTAAAAGAAAACAAATAAGTGAAAAACTGAATACAAAGTGTAGTATCATTATTTGTGCTTACAATGAAGAGAAGAATATTCAAAAATGTTTAAGGAGTATTTTGGAACAGGAGTTTGATAAAAATAATGTGGAGATTATTGTGGTGGATGATGGCTCGTGGGACAATACCTTTGAGTATGCAAAGAATGTCTTAGAAAGCAGTGGATGTAAATTTCAAATTATTCGTAATGAAAAAAATATCGGTAAAAAAAGAAGTATTGAATATGCCGTAAAGGCGAGTGATAAAGAAAGCGAGTGGATTATTTTAAGAGATGCGGATACGTATACAAAAAGTTTGGATTGGTTGAAAACCTTGATAAATAAAAGTGTTGAAGGGGTTGATTTGATTATTGCACCGGTGATTTTTACGGCTGATAGATTTAATTTTTTAACTTGGTTTCAATTCTTTGAAAATTTAGCATTGATGCACTTAACCTATTCCAGTTGGAAAATGCAACGCCCTATTTTATGCAATGGGGCTAATATGGCATTTAAGAAACAAGCATTTTTAGAATTACAACCATATCAAGATAACTACAACATTTCAAGTGGAGACGATATTTTTTTGTTACAAAAATTTTATAGAGCACAAAAAAACATTGCGGCTATTTTTTGTCCGGAAAGTATTGTTTATACAGAAGTGGTCAATCATTTAGAAAAGATGCTACTTCAAAAGAGTCGTTGGGTTTCAAAAACAAGTGCAGTTTCTAATGGATGGAATACGTTTATTGCTTTATTGATAGCAGTGATGAATATTTTTTTGTTGGTATTACTACCAATTTCTTTTAAGGCATTTTTACTATCTTTTGCGTTGAAAGGGATGATGGATTTTAAGTTGATAAATTCTGTCAGAAAAAAATTACAATTAAGTGAGATTTCTTATTCAAAATTTTTGATTGCAGAAGTAGTGTATATTCCTTATGTTTGTGCTTTAATTTTCTATTATTTTTACAGAACATTAAAAAATGACAGAAGAACTTTTACAAAAAAAAGAAACTAATTTACGGGGTAATAAAAACAAAAAATTTCTTTCAATTTTGAAAAGACAAAATAACACGGAGAAAAAATTTTTATTATTGGGAGAGAAAGAGTGGAAAAAATTCAGGAAAAACCCTTTGTCCATAATCGGGTTAGTTATTATACTTTTATCAACTGTAATAGCTGTTTTAGGTTATCTTATTACACCGGATCCTACTCCTTTTGCAAATGATCAAAAGCCGGAATTACATACCAAACCGCCCGGTTTTACTGTTCGCATGCTTAAAGTGAAGAAAAATGATTTTGTGAATAGCGGAAATATCTTAAAAACAATGTTTTTTGGTAAAGTGTTGGATTACACAGCATATCCTATATACTATTACTTTTTTCAAGGGCAATATGTGATTATTGAAGGGTACACCGGAAGTACACCCAACAAAGGCATCAAAGTATCGTTTAACATAGCCGATGTATTGTACCCCATTGATACCAAATTGCCTATAAAATTTGATGAAGAAAACGGCCTGCTGAGCTTTTATACAGTAGATGGTGTGAAAGTACAAGAAAGTATTTTCTCCTTGAGGAAAAAAGTGCAGGAAGAAGCCATCATAAGCAGAACGTATTGGTTAGGTACGGATGTGGCAGGGCGGGATATGTTGAGCCGTTTATTAATCGGGACAAGAATTTCTTTGAGTGTTGGTTTTGTTTCTGTGATTATATCTGTTTTTATTGGTATTTTGTTAGGAGCAGTGGCCGGCTATTTCAGGGGGAAAACCGATGATATTATTATGTGGATTATTAATGTAGTATGGTCAATACCCACATTGTTATTGGTAATAGCAATTACATTAGTTCTTGGAAAGGGTATTGTGCAGGTATTTATAGCTGTTGGCTTGACAATGTGGGTAGATGTGGCGAGAGTAGTGAGGGGGCAGGTACTTTCGTTGAGAGAAAAAGAATTTATTGAGGCATCTCGTGCATTAGGATATACCAACAGACGAATTATCATCCGCCATATTTTGCCGAATATCATTGGACCTGTTATTGTGATAGCGGCCTCTAATTTTGCTACGGCTATATTGACGGAAGCAGGATTAAGTTTTTTAGGCATTGGAGCACAGCCGCCTACACCATCGTGGGGCGAGATGATCAATACCCATCGTGGCTATGTATTGGTAGATAAGGCCTATCTCGCGTTTATTCCCGGGCTGGCCATTATGATTTTGGTATTTGCGTTTATGCTGGTGGGTAATGGATTAAGAGATGCAATGGATTCCCGATTAAGCGATGAAACACCACCAATAATGCAATGATTAACCTATGAATACAGAATTTTCAATAACAGAAGAAAATTATATCAAAGCCATTTATGTACTTTCGTATGAAGTGAAACCAAATAACAAAGTAGGAACAAAAGACATTGCTACTATCTTAAAGGTTCAACCCGCTACTGTTACTGATATGTTGAAAAAACTGAAGAAGAAAAAAATGATTTATTACAAAAAATATGCTCAAATTCAATTAACTAATGCCGGAATTTTGTATGCCAAACAATTGCTTCGAAAACATCGTTTGTGGGAAACATTTTTGTATGATAAATTACACTTCAACTGGGATGAAATTCATGAAATAGCAGAACAGTTAGAACATGTTCAATCCGATGAACTCATTGAGCGTTTGGAAAAATTTTTGCAATATCCTCAGTACGATCCGCATGGAGAACCAATTCCAGATGCTACTGGCAAGTTGCCTACCTTACCAGATACATTATTGTCTCATATTAAACCTAAGAAATGGTATACTGTGGTTGCATTAAAAGATACTACACCCGATTTTCTGAAATACCTTCAACAAATTTCTATTCAAATAGGTACAAAAATTAAATTAATTGAAAAAGTACCTTATGATTCTTCTATAAAAATTTCTTTTTCTAATAACAAACAAATTATACTTTCCGGAAAAATCGCGGAAAATATATTAGTAACTGAAATGAAATAAACATTAATCAGAAATTATGCAAGATAACGACGATGAATTTTTTGATTTTGAAGAAGAGGACAATGAATTGGATGAATTGGTTTTAAAGTTTGAGAAATATATAAACGAAGGGGAACCTGCATTTTTTGATTCACAGGATATATTAGATTTGATGGATTATTATATGGGATGGATGGATAAAGAAATGGCTCATAAAGCCCTTGAAGTAGGGTTGCAATATTACCCCGATTCATCTGAGTTGTTATTAAAAAAAGCCGAATTATTAGCACAACAAAACTACACATTAGAGGCATTAAAATTATTGACTCAACTTGAACCACAATTAAAACATGAACCTGATTTTTATTTAACAAGAGGCGACATTTATTCTCAAATGGGCTTATCAGAGCAAGCCATTACTGAATATAAAAAGTTGTTGGAAATCGATTATCCAAATAAAGAATTTGTTTACAGCATTATAGGAACAGAATATATAATGCAGGATAAATTTGAAGAAGCCATCTATTATCTGAAAAAAGCCATTGAATATAATGCTGATAATGGTGCTGTGCTTTACAAGATATATTTTTGTTATGGTGAAATAAATAAGTTGAATGTATGCATAGAATATCTTAAAAAAATTATTGATGAACAGCCATTTAATTCTGATGCATGGCTTTATCTTGCTTTTTGTTATTATGATATAAAAGATTATGAAAATGCACTTGAGAGTATCCATTTTGCGCATGCTATTAACCAGAATGATTTACTGATTATATTAAAAAAGGCAGATATATTGAAAGCACTGCAACGGTACGATGATGCTATTGAGATTCTTAAAGATGCATTTAATCAAAATCCACAAAACCCATACATGTCTACTGTTTTGGGCGAAACTTTATTAGAGAGAGCTGATTTTGAAAGGGCTATTTATTATTTTCATAAATCATTACATGCCAACTCAAAAGACAGTAGAGCATGGTTAGGTCTTGGAGAATGTTATGCACGGGTTTATCAGGATAGTGAAGCTATTTCTTGTATTCAACAAGCGATTATTAACTCACAGAATGATCCTTCTGTAGTATTCAGGGCTTCTAAAATTTACATCTTGCTGGAACTCTATGAAGAAGCAGTAAACGTATTAAAAGATTTGTTTAATAAAGGTTACGATAAAACCGAAGTAGTAGTGTGGCTCAGTATAGCTATGGAAAAGTCAGGATATGTAACTGAAGCAGTAGATATACTAACAGACCAGATCTATAACCAACAAAACAATGCCGTTGAATTACAATATTGTCTGGCCGGAATTCTGTTGCTTTATCACTATCGTCAGGAAGGACTGTCTACGCTGGAAAAAGCAATGCAACTTGACCCAACGAAATATGAACTTATATATGAATTCAGTGTTTTTTTTGAAGAGGATTTAGAAATTCAACAACTTATTCAACAATATAACCCTTAAATAATAAGAAATATGGAAACAACAAGATCTATTAATATGACAAAAGTTTTAAAAAACCTACCAGAGAGGACTATTAAGCCACGAACAAATGGTTTGACCATGGTGATTGACAAAGGTTTGGGTCTGCATGCGGCAGAAGATCTTGTTGCCACGGCAGAACACACTATTGATTTTGTAAAAATAGGATTTGGAACCTCCATCGTTACTAAGCATCTGAAAGATAAAATTAAAATTTATCAGGAAGCGGGTATTGATGTGTATCTTGGAGGTACATTGTTAGAGGCCTTTTTGATACGAAATCAGTTAAAAGAGTATTTAAAGTTCATAGATGAATTAAACATACACTGCGTAGAAGTGTCGGATGGCAGCATTATAATTCCTCACAATGAAAAATGCGAGTTAATTCAGTATTTGTCTAAAAATTACAAAGTGCTATCAGAAGTTGGCTCAAAGGAAGAAGGTATTATTATTCATCCGAACCGATGGATTAAAATGATGAAAGCAGAATTACAAGCAGGTTCCTTTAAAGTTATTGCAGAAGCCCGTGAAAGTGGAACAGTGGGCATTTTTCATAAAAATGGTGCTGCGCATGTGTTGTTGATTGACAAAATTAAAGCCAATGTAGATATCAATAATATCATTTGGGAAACGCCACAAAAAAATCAACAGGTATATTTTATCAAACATTTTGGAAGTAATGTGAATTTAGGAAATATTCCTACCTCTGATGTAGTAGCATTAGAATGTTTAAGATTAGGACTTCGTGGAGATACTTTTTTTACTTTTTTACCGGATATGAAAAAAGAAATTAGTTTAAAACTTCCTAAATAATACGATACTTTTAAATATCCATTATCTTTGCAAGGTAAATTAAATTTTTATGGCAAAAAACAATTTTAAAAATTCTGGAGAAATAAAGCCAAAATCCACCGTTTCTGCCCCCAAAACTCAAGAATTAAAGCTTCCACCATTAACAAATACTTTTCGTTTTTTTCCTTTTACCAATCAAGTCCAACCAATTATTATTCTCACTCTGGTTGGCTTTATATTTTACTTAACGTCTTTGTATAATGAACATGCGCTGGACGATGGAATTATTATTCATCAAAATGAATATGTGATTAAAGGTATCAAAGGCATTAAAGAAATCATGACCAAGGATGCTTATGATAGTTTCTACCGACGAATGAATGCAACGGATCAATTAGCCGGTGGACGTTACAGACCTTTATCGGTAGTGAGTTTTGCAATAGAACAGGAAATTATTGGCAAATACGATAATGGACAATTTCCACAGAATTGCTGGGATTACAATAAAAACGGAAAAAACGATCCGGATGAAGACATCAATAACGATGGGGTTTTTAATGAAATTGATTGTCAGACCAAAGGCGCCCATTTTCGGCATTTTAATAATATCTGGACATTTGTGTTGAGTGTGTTATTATTGTATCTGGTCATGCGAAATTACTGGTTCAGAGAATGGCAAGACATGGCTTTTCTTTCAGCACTGCTGTTTATTATGCATCCTATTCATACAGAGGCCATTGCCAATGTCAAAAGCCGTGATGAAATTTTTTCATTAATTTTTGTTTCATTAACCTTTCTTTTTGCGCATAAATATCTTTTTAGCAGAACTGTAAAGGATGCTTTTCTCACTGCCACTATGTTTTTTCTCGCTTTATTATCCAAAGAATATGCCGTAGTTTTATTAGGATTAATTCCAATTGCTTTTTATGTATTCCATAAAATTGATATTAACTTAAAAAGTTTAATTCCACCTGCTCTTGTGTTTGGTATATTTATGTTTTTAATGTTGGCATTAAAGTGGTATCAGAAATCATTCGTTACCTTGCCTTTTATATATGTAGGTGTAGCCGCATTATTTTTTGGAAAGGATTTAAAATTAAAAAACCTCAATACATTGATGATTTGGTTATATGGAGCGTTTTTGTTTTATCTTGGACTTCGTTTAAATGCAGTGGTATTAAAGCCCGGCGTACCAGACACTGAAATTTTAAATAATCCCTATTTACTTGCTTCTGGCGAACAAAAATTTTTCACTAAAGCGTATGTGCTACTTATTTATATTATGAAACTTTTATGGCCTCATCCTTTGTCTTCGGATTATTCATACAATACGATTGAATACAGAAATTTATTCAGCTGGGACGCTTGGTTGTCAATAATATTACATATTACTTTGGCTTATTATGGATTTAAATTGGTACTACGTCGGCATGTACTTGGCTTTGCCATTGCTTTGTATTTTGCATTTTTATTAATGATTGGAAACATTATCATGGACATTGGTGCTACTATGGGTGAGCGTCTGATATTTCACTCTTCTATTGGTTTTTCTATTGCCTGTGCTTATTTTATTCTAAAAGGATTGGATAAATTGAATTGGAGTTTGAAATTAAAACGTGTGGCTTTGATATTATTTTTATTGCCAGTGAGTATATTGTATGGTGCTAAAACATGGGAACGAAACTGGGCATGGAAAAATGATATTACCTTGTTTATTGGGGATGTAGAACATAAACCCCACAGTGTGTTGGTGCTTGGTAATGCAGGCGCACGTTGGATTGATCTGGCGGACACAAAATATTTTACAAAAGAACCTTATGGCTTATATCTCAAAGAAGGCAAGCCATTCAGCACTTTTAAAGAAGAAATGTTGAAGTTCAAAGTCAAAGAATCAGAACTCAAAGATGGTTGTAATAAAGAAGCCATTATTTTACCAGATACAGGAAAGCCGCAGAAGTTGACCACTCGTGAAAAATGTTTGTATAAAGGCATAGGTTATCTCAAACACGCTACAGAATTACATCCTCGCTATGTGAATGGTTATCTTAATTTAGGATTGGCGTATTACAAGTTACGAAGAGACAGAGAAGCATTGTTTTTCTGGAAACATGCTGAAAAATTATATCCGAATAATCCGTATTTAAGAAATTATTACATTGTATTTTACAACGACTTATTAAATCGTGGCTATCAAAAATCTATGCGTGGAAGACACGATAGTGCTGTCATTGAACTTAATAAATGTATCATTTTAGATAAATTTAATCCTGAAGGTTGGTACAGTTTAGGTGCTGCTTATTTTAATATCCGTAATTATCGCAGAGCATATAAGTGTTGGAAACGTTGTTTGGAATTGAAGCCCGATCATCAAATGGCGAATCAAGCCATTAAAAATATCACCCCTCAAATGTTAGGCATTGTTCCTACGCCTACTGCAGTTTCAGCGAACAAAAAATAACTGGATGTTGGTTGTTCATAAAAAATTTTTTGTATTTTCTCTTTATCTGCTCATTTATTGCACGGCTATTGCCCAACAACAACCTACTACCAGAAAAGATAAGAATGCAGATTCTAAAAAAGAAGGAGTAAAAGTGATGATAATTCCATTTGAAAATAAAATGTACATGAGTGAAATTGATTATTATATCAATAAAGAAACAAAAATGAATACTAAACAAATTCGTTATGAATTTCGGGATGGATTAAATGAACAATTGTATTATGCTTTTAAAAAACGAAAATTTTTTCCGATTGACTTAATGAGCGATACAATAAAATATAATAAAGATTTAAAGTTTATTTACGGTAACATAACGTATGATTATGTGAAAATCCCTGACCAAAATAATTACCAACCACCCGTGAAAGAAAAAAAAGCAAAAGGCATTCAAAACGGACAAGTAGTGGCAGAGACAGACGCTGAAAATAAATTTATGAATACTCGTGTCTTATCGGCTGCTCTTGTGCCTTATTTGTATCAAAAATACAAATCGCAATATTATGTGTTTATCAATGAATTAGATTTAAAAGCATCGGCTGTTAATCCAACCGATTATATTCCTCAAAATGCTAAAAGAAAAATAGTGGTGCATTATACAATATTTTCAGTAGATGCAAAAGAAATCAATTCTGGCATTGCAGAAGTAAATGCAGAAATCAATATCAACTATCCTTCTAAAATTATTAAAAATTATTTTTCTGTTTTAGCAGACACTATTATCAATCGCATGGTAAGACACATTCAACTCAGTACAAAAAATTAAAAATAGTATTTACACTTTCTCCGCTACGCCCCATCTTTTATTGTAATGATTAATCTTTTTTATTCCTTTATTTTTCACTGCTTCTTCAAATTCCTGTCTGAAATGGCGGATGGCACTTGCTACAGGCCATGATGCCGCATCGCCCAAAGGACAAATGGTTCGGCCATCAATTTTACTTTGAATTTCCCATAACAAATCAATATCTTCCATCCGGGCAGTGCCATCTATAAACTTCTTTAGCACTTTTTCCATCCATCCGGTTCCTTCTCTGCAAGGGGAACATTGTCCACAACTTTCATGATGATAAAAACGTGTGAAAGTAAATAAATTCTCTACAATACTGGTGTCTTCATCCATGACGATAAAGCCACCGGAGCCCAGCATAGTTCCTGTTTGAAATCCACCCTCGGCCAAACTTTCATAACTCATTAGCCGTGGTTCGCCTTTGGCCGTCTTTAGTATGAGTTCCGCTGGCAAAACAGGTACTGATGAACCACCTGCCACCACTGCTTTCAGTTTTTTTCCGCCTCTTATACCTCCACAATACTCGTCTGAATAAATAAACTCTTCTACAGGTAATCCTAATTCAATTTCATAAACACCCGGTTTGTTGATATGCCCGGAAGCCGATATTAATTTGGTGCCGGTTGATTTGCCAATGCCGATTTTAGCGTACTCTTCGCCACCCATTTGAGTGATGGGCACTACGGCTGCGATTGTTTCTACATTATTGACAACGGTAGGGCAGCCCCAAAGTCCTGCTACTGCCGGGAATGGTGGCTTGATTCTTGGGTTTCCACGCTTTCCTTCCAAGGATTCAATTAAGGCCGTTTCTTCTCCACAAATGTAAGCGCCTGCGCCCACTTGAACATATACATCCAATGAATAATCGGTGCCTAAAATATTTTTACCTAGCCAGCCGTTGGCGTATGCTTCTGCTATGGCTTTTTCTAATATACGCGAGACATAAAAATATTCTCCACGAATATAAATGTAAGAGGTATTCGATCCTAAAGCATAAGACGCAATAATCATACCTTCTATCAACAAATGCGGAATGTGTTCCATCAAATATCTATCTTTAAACGTCCCTGGTTCTGATTCATCCGCATTACAGAGTAAATACCGTGGTACGCCCGGTGGCTTCGCCAGAAAACTCCATTTCATACCTGTAGGGAAGCCCGCACCGCCGCGTCCGCGTAGACCGGATTTTTTTACCTCTTCCACAATTTGTTCTGGTGAAAAATTTTTCAATGCTTTTTCAACTGCGGTATATCCGCCATTAGCACGATATACTTCATAGGACTGAATGCCCGGAATATGAATTTTATCCAATAATAATTTCTTTCCCATAAAAATTATTTTGTGTTTTGCCAATCTAAATCCGTGTAATTTTTTCTTTTATTCTCCTGTCTGTATTTTTCAAGGAGGGCGTCTATCTTTTCATAGGTCAGGTTTTCGTGGTAAGAAGCACCGCATTGCAGCATTGGTGCAGTGCCACAAGAACCCAAACACTCTACTGTTTTTAATGTAAACAGTCCATCTGCTGTGGTTTCACCTTCTTTTATACCCAATTTTTTTTCTATGTATGCAATAATTTCATTGGCGCCATTGAGCCAACAAGAAGAAGTGCGGCATACTTCCAGAACGCACTTTCCTACTGGCTTTAAATTAAACATTGTGTAAAAACTGGCTACCTCAAATACTTCTATGGCAGATATATGCAACAACTCTGCTACATAGTCCATCACTTCCGGACTAAGCCAGCCGTCATTTTCGGCCTGTGCTATGTGCAATACAGGAATTAAAGCAGATTTTTGTTTCCCTTCCGGATACCGTTTTTTAATAGATTCTATTGTTTGCAATGCTTCTTCACTAAACTTAATTTGTTTTCTTTTTTCTTTATCAAAAGTTAATACGCCGTGTATTTGGGCAGGCATAATACAATTTTGCTGCAAAAATAATAGAAATGCTGTCAAATTGAAAATAAAATTAAAACGATAATACTGTATATCCGATTTAGAATCATATGCGGATGAACACCGTACAAGGCGTATAAATGTTTTTTAGGATGGAACACAAACATCTTGTGAGAATAGTATTTTTAGTGTATCTTGAAGGATAACTTTGTACACGAATAAAGTTTAAGCCAGTGCAGTTTTATTTTGTTCAATTGCTTAAAAATTAATGGCAATAACTTGTATTATCAAAGCAATTTTTGAAAGGGATTTATCATTACATTTGCCGCAAAATTTATATTTATAGTAATAAGAAAATGATGAAAAAAGTCCAACTGCCTATTTTAATTGCCATTGGCCTGATTTTAGTAGCTTTATTGTATTTTCAAAAAAAACAAAATCCACAACCTGTTCGTAAACTGCCGTATTATGGACCAGCTGAATTATCGGACAAAACACAGCACACCATTCCATCGTTTACATTTATCAATCAATACAACGAAATGGTAACTCAAAAAGATGTAGAAGGAAAAATATATGTGGTGGATTATTTTTTTGTTACCTGCAAGTCCATTTGTCCGATTATGGCTAAGCAAATGAAAAGAGTGTACGATGCTTTTCATAATGATAACGAGGTTTTAATTTTATCCCATACGGTCAATCCAGAAGACGATAGTGTTTCTGTATTAAAACGTTATGCCGAAGAACATGGAGTATTTGATAAAAAATGGTTGTTTTTAACCGGAGATAAAAAACATTTGTATGAAATGGCGAGAAAGGCGTATTTACTAAATGCCGAGGAAGGCGATGGGGGACCGGATGATTTTATTCATACGCAGAATTTTGCCTTAATTGATAAACACGGGCACATTCGTGGTTATTATGACGGAACAGATAGTGTGGAAGTAACAAGGTTAATTCAGGACATTACTGTTTTGAAACAGGAAAATTAAACAGCTAGTGCCTTGAAACTTTCAAACAGCCAAAAAGGTCATTTATCATTGTTTACGGCACAGGTTATTTATGCGATGAATTATTCCATTGCAAAAGATATTATGCCGCGTTATCTTCATCCGATCTCTCTTGTATTTTTGAGGATTTTCGGGGCCTGTGTTTTATTTTGGATGTTAAGTTTTTTTATTTCAAGTGAAAAGCAAAATGTAACAAAAGAAGATCTTAAAAAAATAGTCGGGTTATCTTTATTGGGAGTATTAATAAATCAATTTTTTTTCATTTATGGTTTAAGTATTACCACGCCTATTAATTCTGCCATTATTATGATTTCCAATCCCATTATCGTTTTTCTTTTAAGTTTTTTTATTTTGAGTAAAAACTCTACAATTGTTTTTCGGTGGAAACATTGGCTGGGTTTAGGTTTTGGAATAATCGGCGCATTGACATTGATATTATTTAAAGGAAATTTTAGTTTTGGTTCGGATACATGGTTAGGCGATTTGATGACTTTACTGAATTCTACTTCATGGGCATTGTTTTTAATTTATGGAAAAGAAATGTTGCAAAAATATCACACGGTGGCCGTGATGAAGTATATGTTTCTTTGGGGAACTGTTTTCTTTTTGCCAATTGCCGTTTATTTTTTGAGTAAAGAACAGTGGAGTTCTATACCATTTTCTATTTATTTAGCCATTACTTTTGTTGTAGTAGCCACTACCTTTCTGGCTTATTTACTAAATACTTATGGACTGAAATTAATGAGTACTTCCGTGGTCAGTATGTATATTTATATGCAACCTTTTTTGGCTACATTGTTTGCTGTTATGTTAGGAAAAGATACGGTTACAGCTACTAAATTAATTGCAGGATGTTTTGTATTATTAGGCATCTATTTAGTGAATACAAAAAAATAAATGTATGTTATATTCAATGACGGGCTATGGAAAGGTCTTATCTTCTAACAATCAAATTAATTTAAGTGTTGAAATAAGAAGTTTAAATAGTAAGAGCGCTGAAATAGCATTGAAATGTCCCAACTGGCTTAAATACTTGGAATTAGACATAAAGAATTATTTACAGGAAAAATTAATGAGAGGAAAAATTGATGTTTATTTGACTATAGAGTGGAAAGAAGATATTGTATTGAATCAAATAAATGTAACGAACTTTAAAGGATATTACCATCAATATAAACATTTGCTGAATGAATTAAATATCAATACAGAAAATCCATACATTATTGCTACTATATTTCGTGAGGCATTGAATTTACAAGAAAAGCAAATGGATGCAGAAGAATTACTTTTAAGTGAAGAAAATAAAAAAATAATTTTTAACGCCTTGGAAGAATGTTGTAATAAACTTATTGATTTTAGAAAAACAGAAGGCAACAAATTAGAACAAGATATTTTAGAACAATTGAAATACATAGAAAAATTAAGAAATGAAATTATTTTAAAAGAGCCCCTTCGTAAACAAAAAATGAGAGATAAAATTTTGACTTCCCTAAAAGAAAATTTTGACGAATCTAAAATTAATAAAGAACGATTGGAACAGGAAATGATTTATTATCTTGAAAAAATAGATATTAACGAAGAGTTAGTGCGCTTGCAGAGCCATATAGATTACTTTAAATCTATTTGTAAGAATGGCATAGGAATGGGACGCAAATTATCTTTTTTGGCTCAAGAAATAGGAAGAGAAATTAATACAATTGGCAGCAAAGCCAATGATGAAGAAATACAAAAATTAGTGGTTGAAATGAAAGATGCATTAGAAAAGATAAAAGAACAATTAAATAACATTTTGTAAAATGTCCAATAAATATCTTGTTGTTATTGGCGGGCCTACCGCAATAGGAAAAACAGAACTGGCCATTGAGTTGGCAAAATATTTTCAAACCGTTATTCTTTCGGCAGATTCGCGTCAAATTTACAAAGAACTCAACATTGGTGTGGCCAAGCCCTCTGAACAACAACTGAACGAAGTAAAACATTATTTTATCTCACACATCTCTATACATCAAAATTATTCAGTGTACGATTATCAAAAAGAAGTGCATCAATTATTACCACAATTGTTTCAACAGCACGATGTCGTCATTATGGTCGGTGGAACGGGATTTTATATCAATACCGTTTTAAATGGACTAAATGAAATACCGCAAATATCAAATGAAACCAAAAATATAGTCAAAACATTATTTGAAACAAGAGGACTAGAAGGTCTTCAGGGGGCCTTAGAAAAAACAGATCCTCAATACTTTTCAAGAGTGGATAAACATAATCCAATGCGATTAATGCGTGCATTGGAAGTCATTTATGAAACCGAAAAGCCATTTAGTTGGTTTTTAAATGATCTTGTAATTAAAAAGCCGGATTATTTTATTCCAATAAAAATATGGTTAAATACGAATAGAGCGTTGCTGAATGAGAGAATTAATCATCGGGTTTTAAAGATGATAGAAAAGGGATTGGAAAATGAAGCCAGAATATTTTATCCATACAGACATTTAAAAGCATTAAATACAGTAGGATACAAAGAATGGTGGGCGTATTTTGAAAAAAGTAAAAAGATAGGAATACCTTCGGTGATTGAGCAAATACAAAAAAACACACGGCACTATGCTAAGCGACAAATTACATGGTTCAAGCATCAATGGGATGGATTAGAAATAAAAGATAAAGAAGCATTATGGAACACGAAAAATATCCTACCATTAATAGAAAATAGATTAAAATGACAAGAGTCATTGTACAACTATTTAAGTTTAAAATAAATTTGCAGATTATATATTTTTTAAAGAAATTTGTAACCTGAATTACAATTTATCGTAAAAGTAAAAAATAAAATGTATGGTAGATATTTTCATACCCCCTTAAATAAAATAAGAAAAAGAGGAATTCAAGCATTTAAAACTTATTCAAAATTTAGCATTAAAAACTAAAAATTTAGCATTAAAAACTAAA
>CAZNVL010000002.1:69890-76420 GCA_964576565.1 uncultured Flavobacteriaceae bacterium
TATGAAAAAGTTATCAATCATTTTAGGAATCGGTGCTTTAAGCACCTCATTGAGCTATGCACAGCTCGTAGATGAAAAAAATGTAACCGTGACCATGGATTTACAACCAGTGTTACAATTAAACATGACCACCCCCGATCAAATTGCTTTTGTATTTGATGAAATCCGTGAGTATTATGGAGGAATCTTAAAGTATGGTGCTACTATCTTAAAAGTATCTTCCTCTGTTTCTTGGGATCTTTACGCAGTAGGACATTCTCAAAATGGTACTTTCTGGGATCAACAAATGGCATACAGCTCTGGTGGGGGCCCTAATAGCAGAAACACCCTACCATTAAGTTTATTAGAACTACACCAATATCCCGCTAACCCAAGAACTAATGGTTTATCTGGTACCTGGTTAGATTACAGCACGCCATTTGCACCTGCCAATGCAGTAGTGCCCGGACAAAACAGCGTATACTATACAGCAGGTAACCCTTATGTAGGACCTGCTGCTACTGAAAAATACATTGCGGGCGCTGCAGGTTTTATTGGTGGTGGTGGTGATGCAGTGGATGGCGGATCTTACTTAACCGCTGGTTCATTAGGTAGCAACTATTATTATGTATTAGATTATCGTATACTACCCGGTTTGCCAGCTATTTTCCCTGCTGCAGGTACAAACGCTGGTGCACCCGAAGATTTAGTAACTTTATTTGGTGCTAATTCGTATGCACAACCCGGGGTTTATACCATGAATGTGAAGTATGTATTAATGGAAGACCAATAGTGGTCAAATTCTTAAACCTTTAATCCTCCCTAATTCTCTTTTGAGTTAGGGAGGCATTGAAGGTTAGTTTATTAAAAAATACTTTCGTGAGAAGGAAAAATTTACTATTTTTTCATACTATAATTTTTGGAGTAGTAAGCGTTCATTTATTTTCACAGGTTTGTCCCAATCCAATTACAAACAATTGTTCGGATGCAGTAGCGGGGACAAGTCGGTTTTATGTAGATGGAAGGACAAACATAGATTTTACTTTTGACGATATGAATAAATATACCAGAGGAATTACATACTCTGGTGCCACACAATTACGCTTGAAAATAGATGAAATTAATCCTGGATTTTGTAAATGGAAACTAATAATGATTGTGGAAAATAATGGGTACTTGCCGAATAATGAATGGGAACCCTTAGTATATTATGGAGGTTCTGGAAACAACCCTAATCTTAATCTCATAGAAGTGTCTGTTTGGAATGGTTGTGGAACGGCTTTATTTAATGGAGTTTTTAGAACATTTTCAAATAATATCAATCAGGATACTTTAAGTATAATTCCTGATCTTGCCTTACGAAATTTACCGGGTCCTTGTGATGGAACACATATCAATGGACCAGGGAGTTATTTGACTGACTACAATGAATTTTCTTTTAATATAGATTATCGCATTACGCCGGGTTTTGCCTTAAGGCCGGGCTCTTATCAAATACGCATTCGCTTTTGCCTTGTTGAAATTCCATAATAGATGCAGAAGTTTAAGAACATATATAACTCTTTGAGATATTATTTTTTACGGTGCCTTGTTTGGAGTATCGTATATAATTTAAGTTTTGCTCAAAATGATACGATTAAAAATACATCTGTTGATACAACTAAAAATAATCTTGCAAAAAATGCAGATACTACTAATTTGATTCCCATTATTAAAGGACAACCCAATATTTATGGGCTTATTTTAAAGTTTAATAAAGATACCGTTACATTTAATAAAGGTGAAATTATTTCAAATGTATTATATTTAAAAAACGAAGGAAGCAAAAATTATCGGTTTACTGTTCAGATGATTGTACCTGATGAATGGACGCCTATCGGATTGCAAACCAAAACTTTTCAATTGGATGCCGGGAAAGAAATGTTTATTCCCGTCAGTGTCATTCCACGAATGAAAGTTTCTGGGAATGCGCAGGTTTTAGTAACAGCGTTTATACAAAATGCAGATAACCCTGATGAAGTGTTAGGCACTGTGTTTTTTCAAAGTATTTACAACAAAAAAACAGCGTGGAAAGTTTCTGCAGATGTAAGTAAAATTTATCTGAAAAACAATCAGGATTCTGTATCCTTTCGATTAAATGCTTCTAATTTGGGAAATACCAATCAGGACATCATTATTAATCTCAAGAAGAATAAAACGAATGTTTTGGTAAAAGATTCTATTAAAAATGAAAATTTTGAAACCAAAACAATCAGCTTGAAGCCCATGCAAGATACTACTTTTCATTTACGATTTATCAAAGAAAAAGAAAGAAGAAACGAACGTTTACTGGATATTGACAATTACAAACCGGTTTCTACCGGAATGCCTGAAAAATACCATTTAAATTTCTCTTCTCAATCGCCACGGCCGGATGAAAAAAACGCCTTTCAATCGGGTACTAAATTAGAATTTATTAAGTTGAATGACGAAGTGCAGGGTAGCATCTACCAATCCAACCGCTTACCTTTAATTATGGATATTAATACTTATAATATCTTAGGTGCTTCACCAGCAATGAATATATGGCTCTATGGCAATGCTACTTTGGAAAATAATCAAAATGTGGCTTACAATTTTCAAAGTTTTTTCAATCAAAACTTTTTAAGTAATAATTTTCTCAAGCAAACCACATTTTTTATTTTTTATTCGAATCCTAAAATGGCCGCACAAATTGGCAATGGTGGAATTTATACTATTGGTGCCTTCCCCGGTTCTTTTAATGTAAGAGGAGAGTACAAATTTAATTTATCTCACAAAGCAGGGGTATTTTATTCTCAAAATCCACAAATATGGTTTCAGCCCACTTCACAGACCGCAGGAGCTTATTATGAGTTTCTAAAAAGTAATAAAATACGCGTGTATTCTCAATACGCACATACCAGAAGTTTAATTTCTAATTTATCCGCCGATATTTTAAATCTTCAATCCAGTTATTCTATTTTTAAAGGACATTCATTTGGAATACGGGGTGGATTAAGCCGAAGAGTAAAGAACGATACAGCGACATTTGGATATTATGCTGGTACAAATTACAGTGGAATTTTCAGCAAGCAATGGACTTTACAAATCAGCAATTTTTATTTTGCACCATCTTTTGGAGTGTTTAGTCAAGAACGTTTTAATAATTTACTTAATCTCTCTTATAAAATCAAACAGAATTCAATACTGATGTTACGAAGCAATCTTTTTATGTATAAAATGTTTCAGTCACAAAATTATCTTGACTATCAAATGAATAATGAATTGTTTCACCAATTATTAGGTACGAGAGTTGGAAATTTAAGTTATTCGGGTTTCTATAATTTATTTTACATCCGAAAGTTTATGATTCATTCCAGAGGTTTAGGATTTAATACCAACGTCTATGCACCGGATAAATTTTTGAGATACTATTTTACACTTCGTGCTGGTTATAATTATTCTCCGGATACTTTGAGAAAAAATTTCTTTTTTACACAACTGGGAACGCAAGTATTTTACAAAACATTATCTGTCAACATTCGCTATTTATTAGGTAATCTCACCATTGATGAACGCTTTTATGCCTTAAATAATTTCTCTGTTCCACAGTTTTTCTCAATATCTGCAAGACATCAATACCAATTCAAAGCACGAAATTTTGTTACAGAAAATTATGCCGGTTATAGTGTTTCAACAATTAATTATACCAACATTTACTGGCAACCCAATTTCTTTTATTATAGCAACAATGGATGGCGTTTCAGAGCGTATGCCGAAATCAATTGGAATCGTTTAAGACAATTTAATGACTTCTTTGGAACGCCTTCCTTGTCCAATACTAATTCTAACACTGGACAATGGGTATTTAACGTATTTTTAGGATTTGGAATACGAAAAGAATTTTCATTGCCCTTGCCTTATAGCAAAAAATATTTTGTTAATCTTGTATTCCTGCCTTTCTTTGACTTAAATGGAGACGGTAAAAAACAAGATGAGGAAAAAACACTTGAAAATGTGGTCATCAGAATTTATAATGAACAAAAAAATGAAGAATACGAAATGCTGACGAATAAAAAAGGAATGGCTACTTTAAAAAGTGTTGAAACAGGCATATACAATTGGAATGTGTGGTCATTAGAAGATTTAGGCGGATGGTTTCCGCACATTTCTGATTCTATCAACATCTCTACCGGAGGTATTCAGTATATACCATTTGTCAGAGGGGTCAAAATTGTTGGAAAAGTATATTTACAGCGCGATAAAAATTCCCCGGACGCTGATAAAAAATTGGATTTATCAAGAATAAAAATTACTTGTCAAAATTCTAAAACATATACTACTATTACAGACAATGAAGGAAACTTTGAAATATTCGTGCCGGCAGGTAAATACACTATTACAATGGATGAAAAAATTCTCGGAACAAAATTCAAATTGTTACAAAACAATATTGAAATACAAGTAGATGACAAATATTCTAATATCTTTATTCCTTTTCATATCATTGAAAAACCTAAAAAAGTAAAACTCGTTAAACCAGAATAAACACTTTAACTATGAAAAAAAATTATGTTTGGATGGCTCTTTTTGGTATTTGTGTCAATTATTTCATTGCTCAACAAGATACCACTACTAATCTAACAAAAAAAGATACTGCACAAGCTTCCGTGACCACTCCATCCAAAGATACAAAAGTTTCCAAAAGTAATTACCCCTCTGTTGCCGATACGGCTTTTGACGATGCCGGCGTTTCAGTAAGCCCCTCTTCAATGCACTTATCTATAAAGCCCGGACAAACCGAAATTAAAGAAATTAAAGTAAAGAATTTTACAAAGAAAACTCATAAATTCCAAGTAAGCTTTTCAGATTTTGAAATGGGGACTAATGGTAAACCTCTGTCCATTAAAAACAGAGACAGCAGTACTTATGGCTTATCCAAATGGATTAATGCCGCACCTACTTACTTTGAATTAAAACCCGGTCAGGAAACAAAAGTTAAACTCACTATTTCTATTCCCAATGACCCCGAAGGATACAAAGCCCACTGGACTATAGTAACCATAGATATGGTGCCAGATAGACCACCACTGGATGTTCAGGCAAGTGACAAAACCATTGCATTTGGAATTATTCCATCCTTTGGATTTGGAGTATATGTTTATCAAAACCCGCCTAATGTATTGGTCAATAAATTGGCCATCAAACAATTTGCGATGGTGGAAAAAGATGGAAAAAAACAAATTAAGTTTGAAGTGAAAAATGTAGGCGATGGGATTAGTTATTGTAAATCCTACGTAGAACTAACCAATTTAAACACAGGTCAGCAGCAACGTTTAAAAGTCAAGAACTTTACAATCCTTCCGCAATTCAACAGAGAATTTTATTATGATTTAGACGAGTTAAAATTAAAGCCCGGTAAATATCAGGCAATGGGTGTGATAGATTATGGGAGTGATGAAGAAATTCTGGCCACAGAAATGGAAATTGAAATAAAATAGAAATATTTTTATACCATCTCTGTTTAGTAATGGTGGTGGTTTCAGTCATAAATTCTGAAAAAACAAAAAGCCCCTTTTCGGATGAAAAGGGGCTTTTATCAGTTGTCCGACCAGGACTCGAACCTGGAGTCTTCTGAACCAAAATCAGACGTGTTGCCATTACACCATCGGACAGTCGGACAACTTTAATTGAGCGGCAAATATACAATAATTCTTTCCAATTTTCCAAATGTTAATTTGAGACAGTTGCAAAACTAAAACTCTGACGAGTTTTGCAAGGGTCTCAATAAAGCGTAAAATTTGTAAATAGAACTATTCAATTTATTTTTTATTCAACGGATATGAGTGGGTGTTTTTTTGTTTTTTTTATTTACGTAAATAGTTAATTACTCCAAAATATTCTTTTGTATTGTTAATCATATTACCGTTTGCTTGGCAGAACTTTTTTATGAAAACATTCTCTGCAAGCGGTGGATGAGTTTCAAAAAGATGGAGTAAAAATTGGTGAAACTTATTCAAAGAATTATCTACTAAGAAAAAGGGCAGTAGGATGTTAAAGAACATTTCTCTTTTTCTCAAAACACCTATGCCTTTAAATGACATGATTTGTTCAACTATTTTCTTAGCAGTTTTTGTATCAATTTTTTCTTGATAGTTTTTTTCAATTTGATCTTTGAAATATATATAGATCCCTTTTTCAGTTGTATCAGCAAGTAAATGAGAAATAGATTTTATTCTTTTGTCTGGAAAGTTTGCAGGACGAGTACCTTTGAATATCCAATAAGATTTCTCCAATTTCAAAGAAGTATCAAAATTCTTGGGAAGATAGGAAATATCGTGAGAAAATCCTGCCCGGTATAATAATGCTTTTTCAATTAATGACTGTGATCTTAGTTGTTGAATTTCTTTGAATGGTAATAACAGTGCAAGCTCTAAAAACTGAACCTTATTTTTCGGATAGCCGAGCGAAAGCATTATTTCACGATAGAGTGCTTCATCGGGCAAAGCAATTTTGAGCAGATTTTTCATTCGCTGCTTTTTCTCTTCAAG
>CAZNVL010000003.1:0-17235 GCA_964576565.1 uncultured Flavobacteriaceae bacterium
TATGCCAAGTATGGAGAATTACGATGTCAGAAGATAGATTAGTCCATTAAGTTTTAATTTATGAATGAACAAATAATAATTTTTATAGGTCAATGAATGGAGATACGTTTTTTCATAAAGGAATAGTATCTTTAGGAAGGTATTGCAGTACAGCGCGTACAGGGAAATGATCGCTTAAATGTTGGGTATTGTTTTTCTCTTCAGTAGAGAAATTTTGTACTTTAAAATGTTGATCATAAAAAATATAATCAAGGCGTAATTTTAATTTATCGTGGTAGGTAAATCCAAATCCTTGTCCTTTTATGGTAAAAGCATCTGTAAATCCTTTTTCTCTTAGTTGTCGCATAATATACGAATTGGGTATGTCATTGAAGTCGCCTAGTAGCAAAGTAGGGTAGCGGGATTGCCGTATTGTTTTTAAGATGCTTTCAAATTGTTGTAACTTTAAAGCATTGGTGTAATATATTTTTTGAATGAAATTGAAACCTTTTGCGGAGGTGTCCAATGCTTCTATAAAACTATCATTATCTGGTGGCTGATGAGGTCGCCATTTTTTCTTTTTGAAAAAACTATAGGACTGTAAATGTAAATTCACTATCTGAATCGTGTCTTGCTGATAGAGAATTTTTGTTATTAAACAGCCATTGTTTTTAGCATTATTAAAATGAATCATTGTTTTTTCCAGAATGGGATATTTGGACATTGTTAATAATCCCCAATGATCGTTTTTTCTTAGTGTTACCAGATATTCTGCATGGAAATAATAATTCGGAAATCGGTTTTTTAGTTCATTTAAATTATTAAAATCGTTGCTATCTTCTGATGTGTAGAATTCCTGAAAGCACATAATATCGGCCGGATGTTTTTCCAGATATTGAAAAATTTTTTCTCGTGTTTGGTAATTACTTTGCCAATTGTACAAGTCAAAAAGCCGAATGTTATAGGTAAGTAGCGAAAGTCCGGATGGATTTTCCTGAAGAGAAGCAGACCAATGTATGCCATAATAATTTTTGATTTGAGGTAAGAAAAAGAGTTGGATTGAAACAGAAAAGAATAGTTTTTTATATTGCAGACCTACTGCAAAAAAAATTATCCAGAATACATTCAGGATAAGTAAAGCAGGAAATAAAAGCGTTAAGAGTGGTAGTAATATAAAAGCATCCGGACGAATATAGCTAGCGTAATAACTTACAACTAACACAACAGATGTGATGAAAAAACTGTAATTTAAAAGATGTTTAATCACTGTAAAAAAAACAACTACTAGTTTTTTTAGAAACGACATTAATTACAAATAAATTGTTGCAAAGATACTTTAATTTACTATCAACTTTTTGTTAATACGGATAGTATTGGGTAAAATTATTTGTAAAATATAGATTCCTTTTGGAAGCGTTGGTAACTCAATCGTTACAGAGCCCTTTATGTTGGTTTGAGATAAGATAGTTGGACCTAAAAGAGAAAAAATTGAGATAGAGTAAGGGTGCTCGCTTGTTGTTTGAATATTTAAGGTGTTGTGTGGCTGGTCAATAGGATTAGGGAAAACATGAAAGTTGGATTCATTGCCAGATAAAGCAGTTATTCCTACGGCTTTTAAACTATCGCCTAAAACCGGGTGCATCATCAAAGAACCTTTTACCGAAGAAGGTGCCCAGATGCCCGATGTGTTATAGTAGGTATTATTGGAATGGTTATAGTTGACATCTAATCCAATGGTAACAGAATACTGTGATGAAGGCGGGAAGGCCTGTATTCCAAAAAAATAGGTGCCGGGGGCTAAAATCAAAGGTGTGGTCAAATAATAACGCGGGATATAGTTATAGCCCCAGTCCAGAAATTTAGGGTTCATTAAACTATCCCGGTAGATTAAATTACCGGGTTGTCCGCCCATATTCGCCCATACACAAATACGAAATAATTCTTTATTAGCAATGTTGTAACTGTTTACAGGAATGAAGAAAATATCCATAGCCCTTAATGTATCTGTTACATTAAGAGTGTATCGTTGTGCCACCTGTGTTCCATAAAATTTCAGGTAATAGCCCAATTCTGCCTGTCCATCGTCGTAGGCAAAATAGTTGGTAAGTGGGGTACATTGTATAATTGTGTCGTTGTAGGTCCATGTATCTGGCATAGTATTGATAAAGTGTTTGGTGTAAAACCGTGTGGTATCGGTAGGAGCAATGGTGTATGAAAAATTGGGTTTTTGATGAACGGGGACGGTATTGGTGCCCGGTGCTACATTCGCACTGCCGCCGTTATAGTTGTACAAAAAATTACCATTGCCGTCGTAAATGTTGAACTGGTAATTCACATTTTTGGTAACGTACTTATTATTATTTTTAATGAAATTATTAATTTGTGTAGCCATTTCCGATGGAACAAAATGTTTGAAAGGCATGGCAGAATAGTTTTTTAAGAGAGGAGAACTTTGATAATAAAACGCTGCATCATCAATGATGGTGTCAGTTTTGAAAATGTTTTTATCTAATAAAATATAATCCAGATGCCAATGGTCTACTGCACCTACCGGCGTTGCTTTATTTCTGAACCGAAACTGAAAGCCGTCATGAAAATAAGCGGTGTCGGTGATGTATATATGTACTTTTGTAAATGTGCTGTCATTTACAGGGGCGATGTTGCTGCCTGTAGTAGCCCATATTACATTTTGCCATACTTTTTGGGCCGGTTTGTAAAAATCCAGAATTAAAGAGTCATTTATTTCCGGATTATCGCCATTGCCCATTCGTTGATAGTAAAATACTAAGGCAATACTATCGGATGGATTGTAGGTGTATGTGCCGTTGGTAAACAAATTGATAGGTTGAGAAGTAAGTGTATCGGCAGGTTCAGAAGCGGTAGAAGATAAGGCGGTGGAATAGGGTAGTCCTTTTTTATTTAAGCCATCAAAACTGGCTACGCCAAAAGAAATGGGATATTTTGCGTATCCATAATTAACATATACAGATGAGTCCTTCCATTTGGATGCATCCGGATAGGTTTGTTTATAGGCGTAATAAAAATCATCAAAGAAAGGAAGGTTTACGCTGGCTGAACTTGTTTTAGAGGTAAGAAAATTTTGATTTCTCAACAGCGGGTTAAAGGCGTAATAGTTGATATTAACAGGCAATGGAAGAGTGAATTCCTGTGCTAGAATAAATTTACTCAGGAGAATCAGAATTAAAATATTAGTTTTTAATGTTGTCATTATGCCCAATCATTCAAATGGAGTTTCTAACGAAGAAGTATTGGTATTTATTGTGTCGGCACTTGTTTTATTGAAAGTATTTTCTTTTTGTCCGACAACAAGTTGAATGGTGCTGCCTTTTTTGATGTATTGGCCGGGTTGAATTTCTTTGTTTTTATACAGTTGTTTTACAACACAGCCATTACAGTAAGAGTATTCGTAAATTATTTTGCCTAGTTTTAAATCGTAACTTTTTAAAATCATAATGGCTTGTCTTTCGCTTAAGTCAACGAGTTTGGGCATTTCTATGCTGGGTGGTTGAAAACTCGTAATGGTCAAATAAATGGTACGGTTTTCTTTTACAGGAACATTGGGTTCTGGATTTTGTGATAGTACAATTCCGGCTGGTTCTTCGGGTTTATAAATGCTGTCTACAATGGTATAGTTTAATTTTTTAGAAGCGATGGTTTGTTCTGCTTTTTTGAGGGGTAATTTCAAAACATTTGGTGTTGGGATGTATTCGCCATGTCGGGTATAATTATCAAGATACGCAGAAATACTCCATAAAAATAAAATTAAGGAAAATACGGCGGCTACGAAATGCCATAAATATATTTTTAAAAAAGGATTTTTTTTCATTTTATGGAGGCATTAAACAACGTGTGGGGTTATCAGGATTTTCTTCGTTCTATTTCCTGATGTATTTGTGCAGCTAGTTCATATTTTTCTTCACTGATGGCTTTTTGTAATTGTTGCTGCAATTCTTCTAAAGAGAGTTTTTTTAGAGTATTTTGAATTTCTTCGGTACCGCCAGGAGAGGTTTTCTCAGATACTTCTTCTTCGGAAGTATGGGATTGAATAGGGGTAATGTTATCATTTTCATCTACAATATATCCTGCTTCATTTAAGATAAATTCATATACATAAATAGGTGCATCAAACCGTACAGCAATGGCAATAGCATCACTTGTCCGGGCATCTATTTCATGTTCTATTTCGCCGTTGGCATCTGTACAGATAAGTTTTGAATAAAAAACACCTTCTACCAGATTGTAAATAATCACTTCTTTTACTGATATATGAAAGGCGTCTGCAAAATTTTTAAACAGGTCATGCGAAATGGGGCGTTGAATTTTTACTTTTTCTAATGCGATAGCAATGGATTGTGCTTCAAACACGCCAATAACAATGGGTAAGCGCCGATTATTGTTTATTTCTTCCAGCAGTAATAAATAATTATTATTACCGTGGCCACTTTGCCCTGTTGAAATGCCAATGATGTTCATTAAAATTTTCTTTTCCATGCTAATAAATCTAAACCTTGTTCAATCTTTCATTTAATGTTGATGTGATTCTTTGAATTTTTTGATAGCGGCTGTTAGTTTGGGAACTACTTCAAAAGCATCGCCCACGATACCATAATCTGCTGCTTTGAAGAATGGGGCTTCTTTATCTGTATTAATGACGACAATGGTTTTGCTGCCACTGACACCGGCTAAATGTTGTATGGCCCCGGAGATGCCTATAGCAATGTAGAGGTTGGGGCGAATGGTTAAACCAGTTTGTCCAACATGTTCGTGGTGTGGTCGCCAGTGTGCATCTGCTACTGGTCTTGAACAGGCCGTGGCCGCACCTAATGTTTTAGCCAGTTCTTCAATCATTCCCCAGTTTTCAGGACCTTTTAATCCTCTGCCACCACTGACTACAAGTTCTGCTTCGGGGAGTGGGATAGTATCGCCTGTTGTATTTTTTTCAACAGATTGGATGGTAATTTTAGGCGTGAAAGAATGGTCTTCTGTTATGTCTTTTATTTCAGCCGGGTTGTCGGATAAGTTTTGAATTGGAAAGGAATTAGGAAGTAAGCAGATTATTTTTTTAGGACTACTGATACGAATGGAGGCATACGCTTTTCCGGAAAAAACATTTTTGCGAAATGTGTAAACCGAATCGTTTATATCTAATAATCCTGTTACAGCGGGTGCAATACCACAGTTGAGAAGTCCTGCTAAATAGGCGCCCACTGCTTTTCCTTGTGTGTCATAAGGTAATACAACACTGTCGGCGTTTTCAGAAAGGAAGAATTTTTGAATAAGTTTGGCTAAAACAGAATAATCATTTAATGCCGGTAGTTCGTTGGTAATGTTAAGAATTTTATGAGCGCCGGCTTGTGCTAATTTTTGTTTGCTTTCTTCATTGCCTTTATAGAGAAGTACAATTACTTTATTGTTATTTTTTGATGCGATGTGATGTGCAAAGCTGGTCGCTTCTAAAGATGCTTTTTTGATTTTTCCATTTTGTGAAGCGTCTGCGTATACTAAAAGAGCCATAGTTTTAGATTTAATGAAGGTATTATTATTAAATTACTTTTGCTTCGGTATGTAATAGGTTTACGAGTTCTTCTACATTATTAGGGTCAATCAATTTGCAGGACGAACGTCCGGGTGCCAGTTCAAATGTTTCGTATTGAGTAGTGATGTTAGAAGGAAAGGCGGGTATAACATTTAAGGGTTTGGTTCTGGCGGCCATGATGCCTTTCATGTTAGGAATTCGTTGTTCGGCCATGCCTTTGTTGGCACTAATTACTACTGGTGTAGAGCATTTTACAATTTGATATCCGCCTTCTATGTCCTGATGCGCTGTTACAGTATTTCCGTTAATTTCTAATTTGCTGGCGTTTGAAATAAATGGATAATCCAAGAGTCCGGCTAATATACCGGCAGTAACGCCGCTGTTGTAACTAATGGTTTCTTTTCCGAGTAAAATTAAATCGTAGGGATTGGCTTTAATGAATTGGCTTAGTTGTTGGGCCACAAAGTGTGGGTCGGATGGGTCGGTATCTATTCTGTAGCTGTCATCGGCTCCTAAAGCCAATGCTTTCCGAATAGTGGCATCGGCTTCTGCAAGCCCGATATGAATAACGGAAACTTTTTCAGCCAGACCTGCTTCTTTTATTTCAAGGGCACGGACAAGGGCATACCATTCATCGTAAGGATTGATAATAAACTGAACACCAGTAGTATTCAATTTTTTGTTATTGTCTGTAAAGGATATTTTGGCAGTTGTGTCGGGGACTTGTGCAATCGCTACTAAAATTTTCATATTAAGTAAGGTTTTCTTAAAATTTTGAGGCACAAAGATAGTAAAAATATCTTTTAAAGTTTAAATGTTGGACAGATGATTGTGCTCATTTGTATTTATTTTAGTTTGTGTACTGAGTTTATTGTTAAGAGGAATAGAGTTAAAAATTTTATGAGTAGAATAGTTTGAAGCGATGGGATTTTAAAGATGGTCAATGCAATGTTTTGAAAAAGCAATACTGTGTTGTCGTTTATTTCAGTTCTGCACCGTTTATGATGGCGGTGTAAGCAGAAATTTTGTTGTTGTGCATTTCCATCCAGATGGGGCGAACGATGTTGTTATAGGCAGATATACCAATGTAATCGCCAAAGAAAACAAATGGATTGGGTTGGAAGGGTTGAGCATTGAGTTTGATGTTTTGAAAACTTTGTCCGCCGTCTTTTGAAACAGCAAGGTATACATCGGTTTGCGTGTCGTTGTAATTTCTTCGGTCGTAGAATACTATGTATAAATAGCCCGTTATTGGGTCAATGGTCATCATGGGCATGAATTGATCTCTTTTCGTATGGTCGCTATTCACTTTGATGCGATTGGACCATGTTTTTCCGCCATCTGAAGATTTGAGCAACCAGATGTTTTTATCGCCATCTTTTTCATCGCCAAAGCAAATGTAGATATTGCCTGCAAAAGGACTTTGAGGATTGTTATCACATACTAAAAAAGGAAGATTATTCGCCCGATAGAGGTCTTTTATTTCAATATCCCATCCGCCGACGATGGTATCTAATTTACGTTCAGGTTGAAGAAAGGTTTTTCCGCCATTGGTAGAGTAGGTAAACATGATGCCTTTTGGTCCTGCCCATGCTATGTAGATTTCGCCGTTTAATCCTGTGTAAGGTGTAGCGCCTTCTACTGTATTGTCGCTGTCTAAACAATCGCCTGCATAATGAGATAATCGTAGTGGCTTGCTCCATGTTTTGCCATTATCTTTTGACATAGAAAAAAGAATGATGGAACTATCTTTAGGATCTTTGCTTTCGTATTTATCAAATTGTGTCCAACAAACTAATAGTGTATTGGTTTTGGGGTCGTAATAAGCCCAGTGTTTATCTTGATTTTTAGAGCCGTTTTTTCCAATGCCTGTGCAGAATTCAAAAGATTTTCCCATATCGGATGATGCTTGCACTACGATGCGATCTATCCAATTAGCGTCTTTTACTAATCGCCTGTTTGGCATGGATAAATGAAAATAGTAGAAGGTATTGGAAGTATCCCAAATGAGCACTGGGTCGCCATACACGCCAAATGAGTCGCATTGGATAATGCTGGATTGCCAGGTTCTTCCTGTATCGTTGCTGACAAAGAGTTTGCTGATGTTAGCACCTGCTACGATTTGTGCAGGATTTCGGGGATTAATGGCGATGCTTAATTCTTCTGGATCGTATTGGTCAGAGATTAATACAACAGGAAAAGAAGGTTGAGAGAAAGTGTTGTAAAATAAAAAGCAAGTAGAAAATAAAAGATTGAGAAAAAAGCGATTCATATAATTGATTTCTGCAAGTATATGAATTTTATTAGTTTTGTGATTTATGAAATGGCATTTAAATTTTGAAGTCAAGAAATATCCTTTTGAAATTCATTTTACAGATAAGATATTTTTGATAGGATCTTGTTTTGCAGAAAATTTATCGGAATGGTTAAGGGTGCGAAAGTTCAATGTGGTTGCTAATCCCAATGGTATTTTATTTAATCCGATGAGTATTTTGATAACTCTAAAAGATATTTTAGATAAACCTAATTTTTTGGAAGAGCGCTATTTATTTCAGGATGGAAATTTTTATAAATCCTTTTTACATCAAACGGATATTTTTTCGGAAGATAAAGATGATTTAGTGAAAATGATTATTGAAACGCAGAGGGAAGCCAACGAATATCTGAAATCAGCCGATTTTTTGTTTATTACTTTTGGTTCGGCGTATGTGTATGTGCATAAAGAGTTGAAGGAAGTGGTGGCGAATTGTCATAAATTACCACAAGATATTTTTGAAAGAAGATTATTAGAAGTGGATGAAATTGTGAAGGGATATAAAGAGTGGATACAGCAAGTTCGTCTGGTCAATCCTGATTTGAAGGTTATATTTTCTGTTTCTCCTGTAAAGTATTTGAGTTATGGAATTGTTGAAAATACGATGAGTAAGTCCATTTTAATTTTATCGGTTCACAAGTTGTGTCAGGAATTAAAAGAGGTTTATTATTTCCCTGCGTATGAGTTGGTGACAGAGGATTTGAGAGATTATAGATTTTTCAAAGAAGATCTGGCGCATCCTAATGAAATGGCGGTGAAATATGTGATGGAAAAATTTTCGGAAAGTATGCTTTCAGAGGAAGCACGAAATGTGGTAAAAGAAGTTGAAAAAATTTTAAATGGATTAAATCATAAGATTCAAAATACACGTTCAGAAAGCAGTAAAAAGTTTGCGATGAGTATGATGCGTGAATGCGAGAGATTAGAAAAGAATTATCCATTTTTGAGTTTTAATAAAGAAAAAGAACATTTTAGTAAATTGCTGAATAGCGTGGAAGATTAAATAGTATATTAGCCACAAAAAATATGATTGCAATTACAGGTGCAGCGGGATTTATAGGAAGTTGTGTTTTATCTTATTTTAATCAAAAAGGTTTAAAGGATATTTTTTTGGTTGATAGATATGGCACTGTAAAAGATGATAATTTTTATGGTAAGCAGTATGTGGATTTATTACACAGAGAGGAGTTTATTAATTGGTTGAATTATCATGGACATGAGCATATTAAGTTTGTTATACATTTAGGAGCAAGAACAGATACAACAGAGTTTGATGAGAAAGTGTTGAATGAGTTGAATTTTGAATATTCTAAAAAAGTGTGGGAGTTGTGTGTAAAGTATTCTATTCCATTGATTTATGCTTCCTCTGCGGCTACTTATGGAGCGGGAGAGCACGGCTATGAGGATGATGAAAGTAAATTGCATTTATTAAAGCCATTGAATCCTTATGGGTGGAGTAAACACAAATTTGATTTGTGGGTGATGGAACAAAAAGAACAGCCGCCGTATTGGGTTGGATTAAAATTTTTTAATGTGTTTGGGCCGAATGAATATCACAAAGGAAGAATGGCATCGGTAGTATTTCATTCCTTTCGTCAGATAAAAGAAACAGGGAAAGTAAAATTATTTCGTTCGCATCGTTCAGATTACAAGGATGGTGAGCAATTGAGAGATTTTATTTACGTGAAGGATGTGGTGAAAATGATTTATTATTTGTATGCCAATAGAGTGAAGAATGGTATTTACAATGTAGGAACAGGAAAAGCCAGAACATTTTTAGATTTAGCAAGAGCCGTATTTCATGCCCTTCATCTCAATGAAAACATTGAATTCATTGATACACCAGAAGATATTAGAGATAAATATCAGTATTTTACAGAGGCAAAAATGGATAAGTTAAGAAATGCAGGGTACACAGAAAAATTTTTTGAGTTGGAAGATGCGGTGAAAGATTATGTTCAAAATTATTTGGTGCTGAGGAGACATTATTAAAAATAAAATGTATTTTTGTGCTGATTTAAAGTAAGATGTTGTTTGTTAGAAAAAATTTGAACTTGTGTGAGTTTTTATTTTTCAAAAGAATTTATTGGATAGGTGTAAGTATTATTGTGTTTATTCGTGTGTTTGTTTTTGCTCAAAACGAAGCAGGGGTTATTCACATTAATTCAAAAGACGGTTTACCCACGAATGCTGTAAATTGTATTTTTAAAGATTCGTATGGCTATTATTGGATAGGCACTCAGTCAGGGGTTTGTAGGTACGATGGATATAAAATTGAAAATTTATTTAATAATAAGAAAAAAGACACGTTATTTTTAAATTGTTCAAATATCTTTGTGATAAAGCAATATCGTCATTACATCATTTTTGGATGTGATAATGGGATAAAATTTTATGATGTTATTAAAAACAGATTATTAAAATGGTCTGATACAATTAATATCGGTACTGTTTATGATATTTGGGTTTCAGGAGATAAATTGTATATAGCATCTCAAAATGGATTTTACGAATTTTCATTTAAAGAACAGAGATTAAGAAAATATTCAATTAATAAGGATAGTTCAAAAAATTACACATTTAATAGTGATACTAAAATAAAGTTGTTTAGAAAATGGTTTTTTATTGTTGATCCTAACTTATACATTAGACCAATAGATACAATAAACCATTCTATAAAAGATAGTGTATTAGGTGTGAAAATAAAAAATGCACGTCCTACTGATATGGTAGCTTATGCTAATAGTTTGTATGTGTCGTATTCTAAATATGGAATTATTCGCTTTGATGCGAATACCCTTGAAAAAATTGACGAACCAGTGTTGTTGAAAAATTATACGAACATTGAAGAAATTAACAGTTTGACGGTATTAAAAAATAAAATTTACATAAGTAGTAAAAAAGGAGTTTTTGAATACAACCCATTGAATCAATCTGTTACGCCACTTGAATTAGATGAAAAAAATAATGATCTTTATCTAACGCACTTATATGCGATTGATAATAATTTAATAACAGTTTCAAATATCAATGGAATTTTTCTTGTTCCATTATCGATTAAAAAAATCAACAATCCTATACCGAAAGAAATCAATAATTTATTTTCAAATTGTTTTGCTTTGTATGAATATGTGTCTGGTAAAATTATGATTGCCGGACAAAGTAAATTTTTTTTATATGATTTTCTAAATCAAAAAATTGAGGGAAACCTTCATTCTATATTTTCAAATTATTTTGTATTATTTATTCAACCTTCGCATGATAGGGATAAGTTTTATTTGGCTACGTATGGTTCGTATATTCTTTTATTTGACTTAAGAAAAAAAACAATTAAACCGATCACCAATACCATTAATCCGGATGCGAGCGATTATGTATCGTTATATATGGATGATAACGATACCTTGTGGTGTGGTTCAATCATGGAAGGGTTATATAAATACAACATAAAAACTAATAAATGGTTACAGGTGAAAGGTTTTGAAGGATTGACAATTAATTACATCCGCAAAAAAGAAAATTATTATTGGATTGGAACTTCTGAAAAAGGACTTTATCAGATAGATACAAAAGGCAAGATTATTAAAGTATTCAATACTGAAAACAAGTTGCTTTCAGATAATACGGTTTATAGTATAGAGTTGGACTCCAATTACCTCTACATTGCTACTGAGAACGGGCTAACGGTATATGATAGAAAACAAAATACTTCTCAGTACTATTATGAAACCGATGGTTTAATGAACTCTAATATACTTTCGGTAATGAAGGACAATACTGGTAAAATCTGGATCGGTACGATGAAAGGAATTTCAAAAATGCTGCCCGAAAACTTAAACAATCACAATAAGAGATTGTTTTACAATTATTCTCTTCTGGATGGATTAATTAATTATGAATATTGTCAAAATGCCTACTTAAAACTGAAAAATGGTTATTTATTATATGCTGGCACAAATGGTTTAGATATTATTAGTCCTTTAAAACTTCGATCCACTTTTAATAAAATACCCATTTATGTAACTTCATTCAAAAAAAATGGGAAAGAATACTTTTTTGATACGGTTACATACTTGAAAAGATATTTTGAAGTGGATTGGCGTCAGAATAATATTCAATTAGAAATAACAGCCATCAATCCATTGTTATCTGAAAAAGTATTGTATAAGTACAAACTGGTGGGATATGACGATGATTATTCTGAACCCACTAATATACGATACATATCTTATACGGGGCTACCCGGTGGTACTTATAAATTACAGATATTATCTACTAATCCAGATGGAGAATGGAGCACAGAACCCTATTACATTTACATTAAAGTCATTCCCCCTTTCTGGAAAACCCCCTGGTTTATCATTACCTCTTCTATATTTTTATTCGGCAGCATTTTTGGATTTAATCAATACAGAACTTATCAGGTTAAAAAACGAAACAAAGAACTTGAACAAAAAGTAAAAGAGAGAACAAAAGAACTGGCAGACAAAAATCACGAGATATTAAGCAGTATAGAATATGCTAAACGTATTCAACAAGCGATATTACCAATTGATAAATATGTTCAACAAGTATTACCAAATGCTTTTATACTCTATAAACCAAAAGATATCGTCAGTGGTGATTTTTATTGGGTTTATGAAGTGACACCAAAAGATAATTCACAAAAAAAATCTGTGATAGTAGCTGTTGTTGATTGCACCGGACACGGCGTACCAGGTGCCTTAATGAGTATGATTGGCAACAACTTATTAAATCAAATTGTCATTGAAAAAAATATTACAGCCCCCGATCAAATACTTAAAGAAATGAACAAAGGCGTACAAAACGCCTTAAAACAAGGACAAAGTGATGCGCCAACCAACGATGGTATGGATGCCTCTCTCTTACATTACTTTCCTGTTGAAGGAAAAATTCAATGGGCAGGTGCTTATCGGCCACTCCTAATTATTAGAGTAAACGGACAAATAGAAAAAATAGAAGGTGATAAATATCCAATTGGCGGTGTACAACAAGATACGGAGAGGCATTATTCCCTACATACTTTATCTTTACAAAAAGGCGACACAATATATCTCTTTTCAGATGGCTATGCAGACCAATTTGGCGGCGAAAAAGGAAAAAAAATGATGCTCAAACGACTGTTTAATATTCTGTCTCAAATTCATTTGAAACCAACACAGGAACAAAAAAATATCTTAGAGAACTATTTTGAACAATGGAAAGGTAACGGAGACCAAACCGATGACGTTTTAGTAATAGGAATTGTACACAATTAAGCGACACCAGAAAAAATCTTATACACAACAATCATACATTGGTCTAAATTCAGGAACATTACCTCCGTTTATTTGGTTTAATTTGTGGATAAATTTTTTATTTTTTCACTATGTCCCTAACAACTACAAAAAAAATCACGCTCGCTCTGCAAGGCGGAGGAGCCCACGGCGCCTTTACATGGGGGGTTTTAGACCGTCTTCTGGAAGTTGATGAAATGGAAGTAGAAGCAATGTCCGGAACCAGTGCCGGTGCTATTAATACCGTTGTTTGTGCTTACGGGCTCCACATCGGAGGACCGCAAAAAGCAAAAGAATTATTGAATAAACTTTGGGAAAAAATAGCTCTTAATGGCACCTTCTTCCTAAAACCGTCTCCATTGGATGCTTTTTTTGGGGGAGGGGATATTTATAACTCACCCGGCTATGTTTTATTTAATGCTTTAACACAATATGTGTCTCCATACACCTTTAACCCTTTTAATTACAATCCTTTGCGCAGTATTCTAAATGAACTGGTTGATTTTGAAGAACTGCACAAATACAGCAATAAAAAACTATTTATATGCGCTACTAATGTCAAAACCAATCGGGCAAAAATTTTTACCAACAAAGAAATTACGGTAGACGCCGTATTAGCATCGTCTTGCTTGCCCTTTCTTTTTCAAGCAGTAGAAATTGATGGGGAATATTATTGGGATGGCGGTTATATGGGCAACCCTCCGCTTTCGCCAATGATTAATAATACTACCTCACAAGATATTGTTTTAATAAAAATCAATTCTATCAACATACATCATCTCCCTACTTCTGCTCGTGATATTGCCGATAGAGTAAACGAAATTTCTTTCAACAGCAGTTTAATCAATGAAATGCGATTTATTCATTACCGCAATGAACTCATTCGTAACGGTATCATTAAGCCCGATGGCAAACTCAACAGAGAAATTTTTATCCACGTTATATCCGGCTACAATGTTTTGAATAAATTAGGATATAGCAGCAAACTAAATACCTCCTATCAATTTCTCAAAAAACTCAAAGAAGAAGGCAGAAAAGTGGCCGACGAGTGGCTGGATAAAAATTTCCATAAAATTGGCTCCAACTCTACATTTGATATGGAAGAACATTTCTTCGGACAATTTTAAATAATAATGTAATCCCCTCATCTTTTATTGAGAATAAATAATAAATAATAAATGGAGTGTCAGCCACTAAAAAATGTTGAAAAAATATTTTTTATGTTTAATAAAAATTTGCATAAATTTACGCCCCCAAATATTCATATAACCTTAACACTATGATAAAAAGTTTATTTTCTACGCTGCTTGTTTTTACTTTTTTTGCTTTCTATGCACAAAACAATACAGGCGCTATTAAAGTAATGCTCAAAGATAAAACAACCGGTGAAACACTCCCCTTTGCCAGCGTTGTGGCTTATATGAAAGGCGTACAAGTGGCAGGAACTACAACCGATATGAACGGAGAATGTTTCCTTAAACCCTTACCACCCGGCACCTATGATGTAAAAGCCGTGTATGTAGGGTATCAACCAAAAGAAATGAAAGGTATTTTAGTAGGAGAGGGTAAAACGGCCTACATTACTATCTTGATGGAAACAGGAGAAGGTATTAAATTAGACGAAGTGGTTATTGAAACCTATCAGGTACCATTGGTAGACCCAGATACAAAATCGGGCGGCACAGTGACGCGTGAAGAATTTCAAAATATGGCTACAAAAAGCATCAATACAGCCGCTGCCAGTAATGCCGGTGTCTTTCAGGCAGACGAAGGACAATCTCTCAATGTGAGAGGCGGTAGAAATACTCAAAACACTTATTTTGTAGATGGTGTAAAGGTGATTGGTGGCCTTGCACTGCCTCAACAAGCTGTAGAACAAATTAATGTGATCACTGGTGGCGTTCCGGCTATGTATGGTGACGTTACTTCGGGTGTTATTTCTGTATCTACAAGAGGACCACAATCCAAATTTTTTGGCGGTATTGAATTTTATTCCTCCGGTTTAGGCGAAAACAAAAAAGGAAAAGTACTCGGATTAGATCCTTACGGTTTTAATTCTCTTGGATTTAGCATCGGTGGACCTATTTGGAATAAAATTGATACAAACGGTAACAAAAAAACAATTGTTGGCTACTTCTTAGCTGGACAAGGAAACTATGTAAAAGATCCATTGCCATCCTTTTTACCAGTGTATGTTCTTAAAGAAGATGTGAAAAACGATTTAATTGCTAATCCTCTGCAACCATCCCCCAGCGGAAGTGGCTTTGTAAAAAGATACGATTACATAACAAAAGACCAATTGGAAACAAGAAAATCCCATGTAAATGTCGCCTCTTATTATCTGGCTCTAAATGGTAAAATTGACATTAAACCGGCAGAAAATACCAACATTTCTATAGGTGGTGCGTATGAATTAAACAATGGTCGAAATTTCTCATTCTCTCGTTCACTGTTTACGCCAGAATCCAACTCCCAAACCATTTCAAATACATGGAGAGTGTCTTTAAGAGTCACTCAAAAGTTCGGAAAACATACGACTTCTCAGGATGAAAAGGAAAAATCCAATCAATTATTAACCAACACATTCTTTAACATATTAGCAAGTTATGAAGGCGTAGATAACATCACTCAAGCCCCACAATTCAAGGACAAACTATTTGATTATGGATACATTGGAAAATTTAATCAAAAATACTCTGGAAAAGAAAACATTAACAATTATGTATTTAACCCTAAACTTATTGTAGGAAATGACACCATTAAAGCGTATGAGTATCAAGGACAAAGCCCAATAGGATTTGATTTTACCCCGGGTACTCAAAACCCTGAAGCAGTAGCATTTACACAATATGTGATTAATAATTCCCCATTTACATTGTCAACTATTGACTTTTTACCTGCTTTTGGTGGAATGCGTAATGGAGATAACAATGGCGGCAATTTTGCGGGAGGTGGTACAATATATGGTATGTGGACATTCCCCGGTATAGTTTACAATGGTTATTCAAAAGTAAATTACCGACAATTCAGAGTAGCGGCTTCTATTAATACCGATTTAAACATCAACCACACAACTCACGCCATCACTGCTGGCTTTGAATTTGACCAAAGAGAACAGAGAGCGTGGAGCATTAGCCCTGCTTCTTTATGGACAAGAATGCGTCAGATTGTCAACCAGCACGTGTCTCAGTTAGATAAATCTAATCCTATTTACAATCCTGATTTATCTTATACATACCCCGCTTATTATTATGAAAATCTCTACAATTCTGCCCAACAAACTGAATTTTCCATCAAACTGTTACAAGCATTAGGTAAGCCCGTTAATTCTACTGAACAAATCAATATCGATGCTTTAGATCCTTCTGTTTTTTCTATCAATATGTTTAGTGCAGAAGATCTATTAGGTAATAATAGTGGAAACGCTCTTGTAGATTATTTTGGCTATGACCACACCGGAAAAAAATATAATGGGACTACCAATTTATCAGATTTTCTTACAAAAACTGATGAATATGGCAAGAAAACCTTTTTAGTAGGCGCTTTCAGACCAATTTATATGGCTGGCTACATTCAAGATAGATTTGATTACAAAGATTTAAAGTTTAATGTAGGAGTGAGAGTAGATAGATACGATGCTAATCAAAAAACATTAAAAGACCCCTATTTAGTACATCCGGCAAAAACAGTAGCAGAAACAAGAAACGAATTTACACATCCTGCTAATATGGGAGACAATTATGTTGTTTATACAACAGATATTAATGGCGGAAGTGTGGTGGGTTATAGAAATGGTGATAAATGGTACGATGCACAAGGCAACGAAGTATCTGACCCGAACGCACTTGCCGGTGTAACAGGGAAATTAACTCCTTATCTTAAAAACCCACAGGAATATCAAAGTGGACAGCCCTTTTCTCCAGATGCATTTACCAACTACAAAGCACAAGTGAATGTGATGCCAAGAATCGCATTTTCTTTTCCAATATCCGATATGGCCAACTTTTTTGCCCACTACGATATTCTCACCAAAAGACCCGGAAGTACTTCCTTTGATGGAGGCAATAGATTTAGTCCACTGGATTATT
>CAZNVL010000003.1:17335-21697 GCA_964576565.1 uncultured Flavobacteriaceae bacterium
TTCCTTTGATGGAGGCAATAGATTTAGTCCACTGGATTATTACTTTTTACCTAATGAAAGTTCTTTGCCTTTCTTAGCAAATCCAAGTTTGAAGCCGGAAAAAACAATTGATTATTCATTGGGATTTGCTCAAATTTTGAATGAAAGAAAAAATTCTGTTTTGAAAATAGAATTTTTCTACAGAGAATTAAGAGATATGCTAACACTCAAAAGCATTGTTGGTGCCTTCCCACGTAACTATATGACCTATGTTAATCAGGATTTTGGAACCGTAAAAGGTTTAACACTTGAATTTGACTTGAGAAGAACGGGCGGCTCCAGTTTCAAAGCTAATTATACTTTACAATTTGCTGAAGGTTCTGGCTCGAATGCTAATTCAGGTGCTAATCTCGCTTTATCTGGCCAACCCAACCTGAGAATCCTTCAGCCCTTGGACTATGACCAAAGACATACTATTGTTTTAACTTATGATTATCGTTTTGGTTCTGGCTCTGATTACAAAGGACCCGTTTGGAAAAAATCCGAAGAAAAAACAATACAAATTTTCAAAGATTTAGGGTTTAATATCCAGTTCTTTATTGGTTCAGGTACGCCTTATACAAGATGGGCATATCCTGTAGCTGCTAATGGTAGTCAAAGATCCAGTATTGTTGGTGGTATAAACAGTTCATATAAACCATGGACTATTCGTGGTAACCTGAGAATTGATAAAAACTTTGAACTGACATTTGGCTCAAAAGATTCTGAAAACAGAAGAAAAGCGAATTTAAATGTTTATTTGCAAGTTTTGAATGTGCTCAATCAAAAGAACATACTTAATGTATATAATTTTACCGGATTGCCAGACGATGATGGCTTCCTCGCTTCACCTTTAGCACAATCTACCATTCAACTCACTAATAGCCCTGCTGCTTTTGTGGATCAATATAATATCTTTATAAATAGATATTCAAATTACGCTCAACCACGACAAATCAGATTAGGCATTCAATTGGATTTTTAATATACAATAACTTTAAAACTTAAATGTATGAAAACGAATACTAAATTATTGCTCAGTATTTCATTGGTGTATATCTTCTTTTATTCTTATGGAAGAGAAATTAATAAAGCCAATGGATTTAAGCACACTTCTACGAATAGCAATGCTTTCAAAGTGGCAGCGCAATGTGTAGGGGCAAATGGTTCTAAAGAATTATGGGTCAATAATGTCAGAGCAATAATATTTACTGCAGGCGATATGTGGTGGGATTTATTTGGTAGTGGAAATGCTTATTACATTGTTCCGGCACAAAAGGATAGAAGTAAAGCCCCCTCTTCTTTATTTGCTGGCTCTATTTGGATTGGTGGATATGATGCGGGTGGGCAATTACGTGTGGCCGCTATGACCTATCGTCAAAGTGGCTACGATTATTGGCCAGGACCCTTGGATATCACCAATGCATCCGTTACCGATGTGGTGTGTCAAAAGTATGATAAACTCTTTTCGATAAGTAGGTCAGAGGTAGAAAGTTATGTATTAACACCCGGTAATCCTATTCCCTACAATGCTCAAATTTGGCCGGGAAATGGGGATCCTACTTATAACCAAGATCAATATCTTGCCCCCTTTGAGGATGTAGATGGGGATGGTTATTACGATCCATCAAAAGGAGATTATCCGGCTTTTGATATATACAATAAAGCTGAAAAAGACAATTGTGGTAACTGTAAAGCAAGATTATTTGGTGACTTTTGCTTGTGGTGGGTATTCAATGATAAAGGTAATGCGCATACTGAAACACAAGGGTTAGATATTGGCTTGGAAATCAGAGCACAGGCCTTTGCTTTTCAAACTTCCGATGAAATAAACAATATGACATTTTATAGCTATCAGGTCATTAATCGCTCTACTTTTGAGTTAAAAAACACTTATTTTTCTGTTTGGACAGACGCGGATCTAGGGTATTATTCAGATGACTATGTAGGATGTGACGTGGCAAGAGGTTTAGGTTATATATATAATGCAGATAGTTATGATGAGACAAGTGGTGGTACCCCCGGATACGGTGATTATCCTCCATCTATTGGTGCCGATTTTTTCAGAGGACCATTAGCTGATCCTAATGATGGAATAGATAATAACTTTAATGGGGTGATCGATGAGCCCTGTGAAACAATAGGAATGACGAATTTTATATATTACAATAATAATATTGGCTCGTTTCCTCCTCAAACCACTAATCCTGAAATTGCGGCGCATTATTATGGGTATATGATAGGTAAATGGAAAGATGGCTCTCCATTTACATTTGGCGGAAATGCTTATGGTGGCTCAACTCCATTAAATACAACAAATCCGGAAGGAAGAGTGCTTGTTTATACGGGTGATCCTTATGCTGGAACAGGGTGGACGGAGTTTTCAGCCGGTAACACAGCAGGTGATAGAAGGTTTTTGCAGACAGCAGGGCCATTTACATTAAAGCCCGGCGCGGTAAATAACATCACTTTTGGTCTTCCCTGGGCACAAACACCTATTAAAAATCAACAATTATATTCTATTCCTTTGATGAAAGCCGCAGATGATAAAGCACAGGCCTTGTTTGACAATTGCTTTAAAATCTTAAACGGACCGGATGCTCCTGAATTAACTATACAAGAATTGGATCAGGAATTGATTATTTATTTGACCAATCCACCTACTTCCAATAACTATGCTGAAAGGTATGAAGAAACAGATGTTACTATTTTACCAGTTCCGGGAAGCACAATTGCTGCTCTTGCTAATCCAGATCAAAAATATAGATTTCAAGGATATAAAATATACCAATTACGTGATGAAACAGTTACACAAACAGATTTAGAAGATCAAACAAAAGCGAAACTTATTTTTCAATGTGATATTAAAGATGGTGTAGCAAGATTAATCAATTATGAAACGGATAATGAATCCGGTCAATTAGTTCCAAAAGTAAAAGTAGATGGAACTGATAAAGGTATTATTAAATCTTTTAAGGTAACAACGGATGCCTTTGCGGTGTCTACTACCGGGGGTACTGCTAACAATAGATTAGTAAATCATAAGAAGTATTACTTTATGGCCGTTGCTTACGCGTATAATAATTTCTTAACCTACAAGCCAGACACGGATCCTATAAGTAGCCCTGATGCGAATTATTTAGGTCAGAAAAGGCCTTATCTGGAGGGTAGAAAAGTGAAAAAAGCATCTGGTATCCCTCACATTAGCTCTCCGGAAAAAGATGGCACTGCTCTACAATCTTATTATGGCTATGGGCCTAAAATTACTCGTATAGAAGGACAAGGCAATGGTGGAAATATTCTGGATCTGACCGATGAGAGTATCAATAAAATACTTGCTAATAACTTTGATCCTAATCCTACTTATGTTAATGGTAGGGGACCGGTTAATATAAAAGTGGTAGACCCATTAAAAGTAAAAAACACTACTTATACATTAAAACTAATGAAATGGAATGGATTAGGAAATCCTGCTGTGCCCTTGACGCCTACCGATGGAGATGTATTGAATATGGGAGTTGTAAATCCTGATAGAGCCACTTGGGTGTTAATTGACAACAATAGTGGCGATACGTATCAATTAGATACTACTATTAAGATGGGTAAAGAATATGTAATTCCCGAAATAGGTTTATCTATTACAATGGAGCAAGTATTAGATCCGGGAACTCAATTAAAAGGCACTACTACTTACACTGTAGATAGAGACGTGTACAAAGAAGGTGACTTTTTAGAAGCTACAATGACTTTTGCAGAACCGCATAAAGCATGGTTATCCGGAGTTACAGATGGTATTACCTCTACTAATTCTTCACCATTTAATTGGATAAGAAGCGGTGTTTCTGCAACAGATGCAGGAGGATGTCCAACAAATGAAAAAGCAGATTGTGGTGGGGCTATTTCTGGTTATTTAGGATGTACAGAGTGGACAGACAAAAATAATGTGATGGCTAATATATTAGGCGGAACATGGGCGCCCTATTGTATTACAGCTTATTCGGGTAAATTTAGTGGTGGATGCGAAATATATGCAGGCCCAGCATACGATTCCAGAATTCGGTTTAGTACGATTACAGATGATAATCCATCAAAAGTTGAACCCGCCTATCTTTCCAGTATTGATTTAGTGATTACACCGGATAAAAGCAAATGGTCAAGATGTATGGTTATTGAAATGCAAGATGATCCTAATTTAGCAGAAGGTGGCGCTTTGAAATTCCAAATTCGCAAACACCCTTCTGTTGACAAAAATGGAAATCCGGGTGATGGGGTGGTTACTAATGATCCTAACGATGCGGACTATATTGCTGCTGAAGGTATGAGCTGGTTCCCCGGCTATGCTAT
>CAZNVL010000003.1:21797-25750 GCA_964576565.1 uncultured Flavobacteriaceae bacterium
ACCAATGTTTCTGCCTCACCGCAAAATAATAATTTCCCGATGTATCAATTTTCTACCAGTGATATTTATACAATTACCAATAAAGATGATATTGCGAAAAATGCATTGGATATTATCCGTGTTGTTCCTAATCCTTATTATGGCTACTCCACTTATGAAGGGAATCGTCTTGAAACAAAAGTAAAAATCACCAATCTTCCAAGCGATTGTATAGTGAGAATATATACATTAAACGGAACACTCATTCGTACCTTGAATCGAAATATGGAAAATATGGAAGATCAATTTACTTATACCAATGATTTCAAACAAGCGAAATGGTTGCCGTATATTGAATGGGATTTGAAGAACCAAAATGGAATACTTGTAGCAAGCGGTATGTACATCATTCATATAGAATCTCCAAAATTTGGTGAGAAAATCATCAAGTGGTTTGGAATTATGCGTCCTTATGATTTACAAAACTTCTAATAATTTTATAAACACTAAACTATGAATAAAATGAGATATTCTGTAATTTTAGGTTTAGCCGTGCTTATGGTGTGCAAGGATTTAAATGCTGGCAATCCAGAGCGTGCTGGACAAGCCGGTGCAACTCAATTGCTTATAAATCCTTTTGCCCGGTCATCCGGCTGGGCCGGCGCTAATCAAGCCAATACCAGAGGAATTGAAGCTATTTTCTGGAACGTGGCAGGCACAGTTTTTACAAAAAAAACTGAATTGTATTTTTCAAGAGCAGATTGGTTAGTGGGAAGCGGCATTAATGTTAATACGCTTGGATTTACTCAAAAAGTTGGTGAAGTAGGGGTGTTAGGTTTGGGGTTGGTGAATATCAATGGTGGCAATTTAATTCGTACTACTGAAGACCAACCTGAAGGTGGTATGGGTACGTTTTCCCCTAACTTTTTAAATTTGAGTGTATCTTATTCAAGAATGTTTTCTGATGATATTTATGGCGGAGTAAATATCAAATTAATCAACGAAAGAATACCAGGTGTACAAGCAACAGGAATTGCAGTTGACGGAGGTATACAATATCATACTGGTAAATATAAACAAGCACATTTTGGAGTGTCTATTAAAAATTGGGGACCTAAAATGCAATACAGAGGTGATGCATTGACATTTCAGTCATTTACTCAAGTGTCACCAGAGTATCAAAGAACTGTGCAGAATCGTTCCGCTTTTTTTGAAATTCCTCTTGCTATGAATATTGGTGCTGCTTACGATTTTAATTTAACAGGCGATACAATTATTAATGGCATCCGGGAACATCGTTTGACAGTTGCTGCCAATTATTTGTCAAATTCCTTTACATACGATAATTATTTAGTGGGCTTAGAGTATGCATGGAAAGAAAGAGTCATGTTGCGTGCTGGTTTTCAAGGGGAGAAATACATTTTTGATAGTACTAAGCGAATGACGGCATTTACAGGACCTACTGCTGGAATAACTATTGAATGGCCTTTTAATAAAGAAAAAAATAGCACAGTAGGACTGGATTATTCTTATCGCTTTACCAATCCGTTTGGTGGAGTGCATACTTTTGGAATAAGAGTAAACTTGTAATTTTCTAATCATTTAATTATCTTTGCAGAGCAAATCCCGAACATTTCGGGATTTTGCTTTTTTATTAAAAAATAAAAATCTATGCGTAATTTTGTATTTTATACAGAAGAAGGTTTGCAAAAATTAAAAGACGAGTTACATCGCTTAAAAACTGAAGAAAGAAAAAAAGTAGCTCAACAAATAGCAGAAGCCCGGGAAAAGGGTGACTTGAGTGAAAATGCCGAATACGATGCCGCTCTCGAGGCACAAGCTCACCTGGAAGCAAGGATTGGAGAATTAGAGCAATTGCTTCAAAATGCCCGTATTGTGGACCAAAGCCAACTTAATACAGAGAAGGTTTCAATGTTTACAAAAGTAAAATTGAAAAATCATACTACCAAAACGGTAGTAGAATATTATCTAGTGGCTGAAAATGAGGCAAACATTGCACAAGGAAAAATGTCTATAACTTCGCCTATTGGAAAATGCTTAATTGGAAAAAGTGTGGGAGAAATTGTTGAAGTAAAAGTACCTGCTGGCATCTTAAAGTTGGAGATATTAGAAATAAGCATATAATTATGTCAAGCATTTTTTCAAAAATTGTTACAGGAGAAATACCTTCCTACAAGGTGGCAGAGAATGAGCAATTCCTTGCATTTTTAGATATATTCCCATTGACAAAGGGGCATACATTGGTAATACCTAAAAAAGAAGTCGATTATATTTTTGATTTAGAGGATGAAATTTATTTGGGATTAATGGATTTTTCTAAAAAAGTGGCTATTGCTATCAAAAAAACAATACCTTGTAATCGTATTTCTATGCAAGTCATTGGACTGGAAGTGCCCCACGCTCATGTACATTTAATTCCGATTAATTCAATGAGTGATTGTAATTTTGCTAATCCTAAATTGCAATTGTCAAAAGAAGAGTTTGAGTCCATTGCGGCTTCTATTCGTCAAAATGTTATTCTATAATTTTTCAAAAATATGGTGAACTGGTTATCTGAAATTCAGAGAAGACGCACATTTGCTATTATTGCTCACCCCGATGCCGGAAAAACAACATTGACAGAAAAGTTATTGCTCTTTGGTGGTGCTATTCAAATTGCTGGTGCTGTAAAATCCAATAAAATCAACAAAACAACTACATCTGATTTTATGGAAATTGAAAAACAAAGAGGTATTTCAGTTTCCACTTCAGTCATGGCTTTTGAATACAAAGGATATAAAGTTAATATCCTTGATACGCCCGGCCACGAGGACTTTGCAGAAGATACTTACAGAACACTTACAGCTGTTGACAGCGTAATACTTGTAATAGATTGTGTAAAAGGAGTAGAAAGTCAAACACGAAAATTATTGGAAGTGTGTAGAATGCGGAATACACCGGTAATTGTGTTTATCAATAAATTGGATAGAGAAGGAAGAGATCCTTTTGATTTATTGGATGAAATTGAGAAGGAGTTAAAAATTAAAGTATTCCCGATGACCTGGCCTATTGGGATAGGGAAATTATTTAAAGGTGTTTATCATTTGCAGGAAAGAAGATTAAATTTATTTAATAGTGAAAACAAGTTTGTAAAGGTAGATAATTATGTTTCAATAACGAATATTTTTTCAAAAGAGTTAGATGAAAATGTTGGAGAAAAATTTGCGAATAAATTACGAGAAGATGTAGAGATTATTCAAGGTGTTTACGATGTGTTTGAAAAAGAAGAGTATTTAAAGGGTAATTTAAGTCCGGTATTTTTTGGTAGTGCGGTTAATAATTTTGGAATACAAGAGTTGTTGGACACATTTGTGGAAATTGCCCCAGCCCCCAAAGGCAGAGAAAGTAATGAAAAATGGATTCCATCGGATTATCCAAAATTTACAGGTTTTGTTTTTAAGATTCATGCGAATTTAGATCCGAAGCATAGAGATAGAATCGCGTTTTTAAGAATTGTTTCCGGAAAATTTGAACGAAATAAGAATTATTATCATGTTCGTCAGGATAAATGGCTAAAGTTTAGTAATCCAACGGCTTTTATGGCACAACAAAAAAATGTCATTGATGAAGCATATCCAGGCGATGTGATTGGACTGTATGATTCGGGGAATTTTAAGATCGGAGATACATTGACAGAGGGAGATAAACTACAATTCAAAGGTATTCCGGCTTTTTCACCAGAGATTTTTAAATACGTAGTGAATAAAGACCCGATGAAGACCAAACAACTTCAAAAAGGACTGGAACAACTGACTGAAGAGGGCGTAGCACAATTGTTTTACAAGAAAATGGATAATCGAAAAATTGTGGGGACTGTAGGACAATTGCAATTTGAAGTGTTACAATATCGTTTGGCGCATGAATATTCGGCAAAATGTGATTTTGATAGTTTGCCTATTTACAAGGCAGTGTGG
>CAZNVL010000003.1:25850-73141 GCA_964576565.1 uncultured Flavobacteriaceae bacterium
CCCCATATTCCTGCAATTAAAGCAATAATGGGAATTTTCAAAGAAACTAATCCATTATGGCTTACATAGCATAAAAATCGTTCCCATCTGTATTTGCCATCTTTCGAATTTTTGAATAAAGAAGTAAGAAAGGATTTCCCACTAATAGGGTTATTGTCTTCATATTTAACGCTTAACCAGATGAAAAACGGTTCACCTACAATGTGGTCAAAGGGTACAAAGCCCCAGCTTCTGGAGTCCGCACTGTTATGACGATTATCTCCCATCATCCAGAAATAATCTTGCTTAAAGGTGTAGGTCTCAATGGGCTTTCCATCATAATATACTTTACCATTTTTCATTTCAACTTGATGTGTTTTACCAAAATCATCATACGTATCCATGATTTTTCTGTATAAAATAAAATTAGTGCTATCCATTTTAATGGTCATATCTTTATGAGGAATAACAAGCGGACCAAAATTATCATTGTTCCATGGGAATTTCTCATGGTGTGGGAAAATAGTTATATCTCTTTGACCTTTGGGATCTATTTTTCTTTCAACAGATATTACTCCTTCCATTTGTTTTACTTTTTCTGCCGTATATTGGGGCATCGTAAGTAAGTACACACAAGTATCTTTTCTGGTTTGTATTAAATCGCCTTCTCCTACATAAATATCCAATGCATCCAAAAGTTGAAAGTTACTCAATACAATTCTTCCATTTCTTTCCATGCGTTCGCCAAACAAGGCCCCTTTGGTAGTGACATAGTATTTAAATTGCGCATGTTCGGGCGTAGGTTGTTCTTTTCCATTGATGTACATAATACCATTTCGAATTTCAAGCGTGTCGCCCGCTATGGCTACACAGCGTTTCACATAGTGCTCTCTTTTATCTACAGGTCTTGCGACAATTTTTCCAAAAGGTTTTTCATTCAAGGGATTTATGTTGTTAGCTTGGTGTACATATTCCCATGCCATTCGGTGATAGGCATCATCGGATGCTAAGGTCTTGCCTGCTTGTATATCTTCGTTTTTCATCATCATGGCAATTAATCGCACGGCTTGATAGTAACTGATGTCTTGCATATTCTGTATCACTGTATCGCCGTCCGGATAATTGAATACAACAATTTCGTTTCGTTCTACTTTTCCGCCAAGAGGTATTCTCATGTAAGGCAATTTTACCCAATTGACATAAGCTGGAATAGAATTGGTCCCAATTAATGTATGATGTGAAAATGGAAATGCAATCACTGTTTGTGGAATACGAGGACCATACGCTAATTTATTTACAAATAGAAAATCACCTACTAATAAAGTTTTTTCAAGAGAAGAAGTTGGAATGGTGAATGCTTCAATAAAAAACGTGCGAATAATAGACGCCGCAATAGTGGCAAATATAATTGGATCTACCCATTCTTTGATAAATTTAGAAGGTTCTGGTGTGTACTTTTCTAATCCGACAAATTTTATATTTTTATCAAAAATAAGAGAAATGAAAAACAAAGGTGGTAATAATGATGCGAATAATAATTCAGAAGTTTTTGTTTTATCCAATGCACGGGCAGTATTAAAACCATAAACACCCCACATAATCAAGTTGACACCAGGCACAATCATTATCAATGCCCACCACCACGGCTTTTTTAGTACTTGTGATAACTTGTAAAAATTATGTATGGGAATAAAGGCATTCCAGATAGGTATATTCAGTGCCTTGAAAACTTTGGCAATTCCAAAAAAAGAGAAAAAAGTAAGTAGTAAAAAAATAAGATTACCCATGATTTGTTTTTGGTTGGCAAAAATGTATAAAATATCCATTGAAAAATATTTTTTTTATCTTTTTAAACTTTTTCTTTTATTTTGCATCCAAAGAATGAAAACTCAAAAAATTAAACGTATGAAAACAAAACACATTTTAATCAGTGCTGCAAGCGTGAGCATCATTGCTGCTCTTACCATTACTGCTTGCAAAAAGAAAGACAAAAACGAAGAACAGCCAGATACCAGTTATTCTTACGTAAACGATCACAATCTGGCTGAAACACACAACAACGATGTTGGAAACATTGGTTCGGAAGCAGGTGAAACAGGTAGCGTTAATAATTACCGATTGGAGAACGGAAACGCTGTGTATGGAATTGAATCAGCACCTTGTGCCACTGTAACATTAGATTTAGCGGCTAAACAATTTACCGTTGATTTTGGTTCTACTTTGTGTTTATGTAAAGACGGTAGATATCGTTCCGGAAAATTAATCTACAATTACTCAGCATCCACCAATGGTGCTGTTTGGCCCAGACAACCCGGCTATTCTATTACATGTACTTCTCAAAATTATCTGGTATCCAATTCTTCCTCTCCGGCGGATGCCTATACAGTAAATATCATTAACCGTACGCATACCAACACCACGCCTCTTGGATTTAATCCATCTACTACCAACTTAACATGGACAGTATCTGCTAACATTCAAGTGATTAAACCAGCCAGTGCAGGCGGTGGCACAATCTCTTGGAACAGTAACAGAACAATAGAATTGATGAATACCAACGATCCAACAGTATATGATCCTTCTGGAAATGTGCCAATTGCATGGAATAAAGCAAAACTCAAAATCAATGGTTCTACCAACGGTACCACTGCCAACGGCGTATCTTACTCTTCTACATTGAGTAATCTGATATGGGATGCACAATGTACACCCGATCCATTAAAACCTTTCCGTCATCCTTTTACATCTGGTACTATTACCTTTACGCCATCCGGCAAGCCCGCAAGAGTGATTGATTTTGGTTATGGCGGTGGGTGTGATTTTCTGGCACAAGTATGTATTCCTACCTATAACTTCTGTGCAAATATCACTTTACCATAATTTTTATCACATCATGAAATCAAAGGGGACAATTCCGTGTCCCCTTTTTTATATTTTATGACTGCTTCTGAAATAGATAAAAAGATATTAGAATTTATTGCACAATCTGATAAGCAAAATCAGGCCTTAAAATTATTGATTGATACCTATCAAAAAAGATTGTACTGGCAAATTCGAAAAATAGTCATTCATCACGACGATGCTGATGATGCCTTGCAAAACACATTTATCAAAGCATGGCAAGGATTGAAAAATTTTAATCAAAACAGCAGTTTATTTACATGGCTTTATCGAATTGCTACCAATGAAGCATTGCAGATACTGAGAAAAAAAGCACAACAAAATCATATACCTTACGAAAATGTTGCTCAATACTTAAGTAATTCTCTGATGAGTGATCCATACTTTAAGGGCGATGAAATTCAAAAAAAATTTCAACAAGCCATTTTATCTTTACCCGAAAAACAACGATTGGTATTTAATATGCGCTATTACGATGAATTGAGTTATGAAGAAATGGCAGAGATATTAGAAACATCCGTAGGAGCACTCAAAGCATCTTATCATCATGCCGTAAAGAAAATTGAAGAATATCTATTAAACCAAATTGAAAATTAAACATCTAAACTAATATGAGTGAAAACAAAAATATATTGGATAAACAAGAGTTCAAGTCCAATCCATTTGTGGTGCCGGAAGATTATTTTGAATCCAACAAATTAAAATTATTAGAAAAACTTTCTTCTAATCATTCTGTAGCATTCCAAATCCCAGAAGATTATTTTGAAACCAATGCTTTGAAATTAAAAGAGAAAATTTTATCGGATAATTACAAAAACGTTTTTGATATTCCACAAGATTATTTTGAACAAAGTAAACAAAACATTATTAAAAAAGTCAACATCAATGTTCATCCAAAAAGAAAAATTATTCGTTGGGCAGTGTATTTTTCTGCTGCGGCTGCCTTGCTGATGGCAGTGTGGGGCACATGGCTGTATTTACAAGTATCCGAAAACTCACCGCCCCCGTTTAAACCTTGCCAAACCATTGCTTGTCTTACCAAAAAAGATATTTTATCAAAAGAGCATATATTAGACGATGAATTATTAGAAGAAAGTATTTCAGATGAAGCAATTGAAAAATATCTTGAAACTTCTCCACCTTCTCTCAAAGATACTAATACGAATACCTTACATGAATCGTTTTAATCTATATATTGTATTATTTATTTTTGCACTGGTCTTGAAAAGTGTTTCTCAAAATCCTAAGGTAGATCAGGCAAGAGCCAATTTTATTGCACAAAAATTGCAATTGACAGAAGCCGAAAATCAAAAATTTTGGCCATTATACAATGAATATTTTGATAAAATTAAACACATTCGCAAAGAAAGAAAAAAAATTTTTACACAATATCAATATTCTCTTAATCCAGCAGAAGCAGAAGAGTTTACCAAAAAGTATATTCAATTAGAAAACGCAGAAACACAGGTAAAACAAGAATATGTTCAAAAATTCAGACAGGTGATAGGCATTGTCAAAACAGCCCATTTTATCAAAGCAGAAGAAGAGTTTAGATTAGAATTAGTGAAAATTCTCAAATCGGAATAGATGAATGTCTGGCGAAAGAATAAATACTGGATAATGCTCTTGCTGTGTAACCATTTAGTTGCACAAAACGATTCTTTAAAGATTAAGTTACCCAAACATTACTTTAATACCATTTTGTTATTAGATTATTATCAAAAGCCCAAAGTAGATTTGCCACCAATAGATTACGTACATCAAAAATTAAAATCCTATCAGATTCAGCAAATGACATTTGCATTCAGCACTCCTGTATGGACAAAAGATATTATCCAATCCGATTCAAGTTGGACAAATTTTAATTTATTACTAACGGGTTATTTTTTGTCTTACAATCCCAATTTTTCAGGGCTTTTAGAAGAACATATTTTGAAAAAAAGTGGAGTAGGTATTCGTATGATTTACAACAATGGTAAGAAATCCATTTTTTTCGCTGATTTTTCACCATTTTCTACGTTTGATAAAAATGACAGAGAGAATACCAAAGTATTAAGAATGGCCAGTTTGTTATTGTGGAGTTTCAGTCCTTCTAACAAATTCAATTTAAGATTAGGGCTTACAAAATCATTTATGTGGGGGAATCGGTATTACTTGCCATTCGTGGGTATTAGAGTAGGGCAGTTGAACAAAGTCAATTTTAGTTTTCAGTTTCCAAGAATAATGAGTTTAAATATTCCGATAAAAAACTATTTTCAAATTTCATTGTTTACAAAACCACAAGGAGGCTTGTTTAGCATCAGTAATAAAGATACTATTTATCCAGCATTTTTGAGTGAAAACAAAGTGGTGTATATAGGTAGATACGAGTTTTTGAGTGGTATAAGAATAGATGTAAAAATTGGAAAGCATTTTAATTTTTATGTTGCAGGAGGCAGTACTATCAACAATTTTTTAGCAATGTATTCTTTGCAATTTAATAAAAAGAGACAGTTTGAATATCGGCCATTTTTCAGGAATGAACAAGGGAAAACGCCGTTTATTAATTTTGGATTAACGCTTTATTTAGGGAAAACAAAAAGTTATTACAACAGATATTCTATTGATGAAATGAAACATTTGAATAATGAAATGGGCGTAGGAGATAATAATACACAAGTGTATCAACCAACAGATAATTTTAAGAGAAAAGAAACATTTAAGGTAGATAATACAGAAGTGAGTGATTTAATCAATAGTTTTGATTATTAAGGGTCTGGTTTTTTTGAGATAATCGCAAGGGTTAAAAAAGTTTACGGAAATAAATTTCAATAGAGGTTTATTTGACACGTATTAAAAATTAAGCCCCTTCTTTAGAAAGGGGCTTAATAAGCGGTGTTACTAGTTAGCTTACTTTACTTTTATTTTTTCTTCTTCTTCTATTTCCTGTTTACTTGCCATTAATTGCTCGTATTCTTCCAGAGAACCGACCACCAGTTTGTCATATTTTCTTAATCCTGTTCCGGCGGGTATTAAATGTCCTACTATCACATTTTCTTTGAGTCCTAACAAGGGGTCTTCTTTACCACTTACAGCAGCTTCGTTTAATACTTTTGTTGTTTCTTGGAAAGAGGCCGCTGAGATCCAACTCATAGTTTGCAAGGATGCTTTGGTGATACCTTGTAAAATGGGTTTAGCAGTGGCGGGCTGAGCATCTCTGGCTTCTACTAGTTTCATATCTTTTCTCTTTAATACAGAGTTAATTTCTCGTAGTTTTCTGGCGGTGATGATTTGTCCACGTTTTACTTCGTTCGAATCGCCCGGGTCAAGAACCACTTTATTTCCGTATATTCTGTCGTTTTCTGTCATAAACTCAATTTTACTTACGATTTGTTGTTCCAAAAAGTTAGTGTCGCCGGGTTCTACTATTTCAACTTTACGCATCATCTGTCTTACAATTACTTCAAAGTGCTTATCATTCAATCTTTGACCTTGTCTTCTGTACACTTCCTGGATTTCATTGACGATGTATTCTTGAACAGCAGTAGGTCCTTTGATATTGAGTATATCATTCAAACTAATTGCACCATCGCACAGAGGATCACCGGCTCTTACATAATCATTTTCCTGTACTAAAATGTGTTTGGTCAATGGTATTAAATAGGTTCTTCTTTCACCGGTTTTTGATTCTACAATAATTTCCCGGCTACCTCTTTTTATTTTTCCAAAACTTATAGAGCCATCTATTTCACTGATTACTGCCGGGTCCGATGGGTTTCTTGCTTCGAAGAGCTCCGTTACTCTCGGTAAACCGCCTGTAATATCACCTGATTTAGCGGATACTCTCGGGATTTTCACAAGTATTTTACCGGCTTTAATTTTTTCATTATTGTTGACAATGATATGAGCACCCACGGGTATGTTGTAACGTTTTAATTCGTTGCCAGCAGTATCCACGATTTTAATTACAGGGTTGATGGACTTGTCTTTGCTATCAATGATAACTTTGTCTCTGAATCCCGTATTTTCATCTACTTCTTCGTGATAGGTAATATTCTCAATAATATTTTCGTATTCTACTTTTCCACTGAATTCTGCTACTATAACGGCGTTGTAAGGATCCCATTCACACAGTAACTGGTCTTTTTTTACTTTTTGTCCATTTTTAACTCTTAGGGTAGAGCCATAAGGTACGTTGCCTGTGAACAATACTAAACCTGTATTTGGATCGACTACTCTTAATTCGGAGGAGCGTCCTACAACAACGTTTATTTTCTCACCACTTTGATCTTCTGTTTCGACTGTTTTTACTTCATCAATTTCTACAATACCGTCGTATTTGGTACGAAGGGCGTTTTCAGCCATCACAACAGAAGCTGCACCACCTGCGTGGAAAGTACGAAGCGTGAGCTGAGTACCGGGCTCACCAATGGATTGTGCGGCAATTACACCCACCGCTTCACCTAACTGTACCATACGACCATTACCTAAATTGCGCCCATAGCATTTGGCACAAACACCAATTTTTGATTCACAGGTAAGCACAGAACGAATTTCCACACTTTCAATCGGCGAGTCGGCTATTTTTTGGGCAATTGCTTCTGTGATCATATCTCCACCTTCCACAATAAGTTCACCTGTATGCGGGTGGTAAACATTGTTAAGTGCAAAACGGCCTAAAATTCGGTCGTATAAACTTTCAATGGTTTCGTCGCCTTGTTTTAAAGCCGTCATGGTGATACCTCTTAATGTGCCACAATCGTTTTCAGTAATAATAACATCTTGTGCGACATCTACTAATCTTCTTGTTAGGTAGCCGGCGTCAGCAGTTTTAAGTGCAGTATCGGCCAGTCCTTTACGTGCTCCGTGTGTTGAGATAAAGTATTCATGTACGGTTAATCCTTCACGGAAGTTACTGATAATTGGGTTTTCAATAAACTCAGAACTGGTACTTCCGGATTTTTGTGGTTTAGCCATCAATCCTCTCCATCCGCTCAACTGTTTTATTTGTTCATTGGAGCCACGTGCACCCGAATCCAACATCATATAGACGGGGTTAAATCCTTGTCGGTCCGTTTTTAAAGTTTCTATCACGGTTTTTGTAATTTTAACGTTGGCATGTGTCCATATATCGATAATCTGATTGTATCTTTCTTTACTGGTGATAAAGCCCATATTATAGTTGTTGACCACTTCTTTCACTTTCATTTTAGCGTCTTCAATGATTTCTTTTTTCTTTTCAGGAGTTGTAATATCGCTGAGTGTAAAGGATAAACCACCACGAAATGCGGTCATAAAGCCCAATTCTTTTATATCATCTAAAAACTGGGCTGTTCTGGCCATGCCAACCGTTTTCAATACATTGGAAATAATATCCCGGAGTGATTTTTTAGTAAGAAGTTCATTGATATAACCGACTTCTTTGGGTACTTTTTGATTAAAAAGAACACGACCCACTGTTGTTTCAATAAGTTTGGATACCAACTTTCCATTTTCCAGAGCGTTATCAATAGTAAGTTTAATTTTGGCATGCAAATCCACTTTTTTTTCATTGTAGGCAATTTCTACTTCTTCCGGGCCATAAAATATTTTACCTTCTCCTTTCACGATCTCTTCTTTGGTACTTGTTTTTTCTTTTGTCAAATAATAGAGTCCAAGTACCATATCTTGTGATGGAACAGCAATAGGGGTTCCATTGGAAGGATTTAAAATATTATGAGAAGAGAGCATCAAAATTTGTGCTTCAATAATAGCGGCGTTGCTCAATGGAACGTGTACAGCCATTTGGTCGCCATCAAAATCCGCATTAAAAGCGGTACAAACCAAAGGATGCAATTGTATGGCTTTACCTTCTACTAATTTAGGTTGAAAGGCCTGAATACCTAAGCGGTGTAAGGTAGGGGCACGGTTTAATAGAACCGGATGTCCTTTCAGAATGTTTTCTAAAATGTCCCAGATCACAGGGTCTTTTCTTTCCACTACTTTTTTGGCTGCTTTTACAGTTTTTACAACACCTCTTTCAATCAAACGACGGATGATAAAGGGTTTGAATAATTCAGCCGCCATGTCTTTAGGTAATCCACACTCGTGTAATTTTAATTCTGGTCCCACTACAATAACAGAACGTCCGGAATAATCTACACGTTTTCCTAATAGGTTTTGTCTAAATCTTCCTTGTTTTCCTTTTAAGGCATCTGATAAAGATTTTAAGGGTCTGTTATTATCTGTTTTAACAGCGGTTGTTTTTCTGGAATTATCAAATAAAGCATCAACGGCTTCTTGGAGCATTCTTTTTTCATTACGCAAGATAACTTCGGGTGCTTTGATTTCAATAAGCCGTTTTAATCGATTATTACGAATAATTACTCTTCTGTATAAGTCATTTAAGTCAGCTGTAGCAAAACGGCCTCCATCTAAAGGTACCAGAGGTCTTAATTCAGGAGGAATGACGGGTAAAACTTTGATGACCATCCATTCTGGTTTATTTTCTATTCTTTGGTTGGCCTGACGAAATGCTTCAATGACCTGAAGCCGTTTTAATGCTTCTTGTTTTCTTTGTTGAGAGGTTTCTTTGGATGCTTTATCTCTTAGTTCAAATGAAAGGGTGTCTAAATCAATTCGTGCCAGTAAATCATGAATGGCTTCAGCACCCATTTTGGCTATAAATTTATTGGGGTCTCTGTCATCTAATAATTGATTTTCTTTGGGCAATTGCTCTAAAACCTGATAATATTCTTCTTCGCTTAAGAAATCCATATATTCAATACCGGGCTTGTCTGCCATTGGTATATTAGCGGCAGCGCCTGGTTGAATAACGACATATTTTTCATAATAAATGATGGATTCTAATTTTTTACTGCTTAAACCTAATAAATAGCCGATTTTATTGGGTAAAGATCGAAAATACCAAATGTGCACTACCGGCACCACTAAATTAATGTGTCCAACGCGTTCTCTTCTTACCTTTTTTTCAGTCACTTCAACGCCACAGCGATCGCACACAATACCTTTGTATCGTATCCTTTTGTATTTACCACAATGACATTCGTAATCTTTTATTGGACCAAATATTCTTTCACAAAATAATCCATCTCTTTCGGGCTTGTAGGTTCTGTAATTGATGGTTTCAGGTTTTAGTACTTCTCCGGAAGAACGGCGCAAGATTGTTTCGGGAGAAGCTAAACTGATGATAACTTTTGAAAAATTGGCTTTTTGTTTTACATTTGCTTTGAGTGCCATATTGGGTTTTTATTTAAGAGGGTTGTGAAATGGAGTTTTAATAAAGCAGGTCATTTTTATGAAAAGTATTTATTCAAGGTTTACATCTAGTGCTAAACCTTTTAATTCATGCATCAATACGTTGAACGATTCAGGAATACCGGGTGTAGGGATGTTATCACCTTTGACGATGGCTTCGTAGGTTTTGGCACGTCCGGTAACATCATCTGATTTGATGGTTAAAAGTTCCTGGAGTACATTGGCGGCACCGTATGCTTCAATGGCCCATACTTCCATTTCGCCAAATCGTTGTCCGCCAAATTGTGCTTTTCCGCCTAATGGTTGTTGAGTAATCAAAGAGTATGGTCCTACAGAACGTGCATGCATTTTGTCATCTACGAGGTGATGCAGTTTGAGCATATAAATTACACCTACAGTGGCGGGCTGACTGAATTTTTCTCCTGTGCCACCATCGTATAAGTAGGTTCTGCCGAATCTTGGTAATCCGGCTTTATCTGTCCATTCATTAATTTGTTCAGGGCTTGCACCATCAAAAATAGGGGTTGCGAATTTCACACCTAATTTTTTACCAGCCCATCCTAACACTGTTTCATAGATTTGTCCGATATTCATACGAGAGGGTACCCCAAGTGGATTAAGTACAATGTCAACAGGTGTGCCGTCTTCTAAAAATGGCATATCTTCTTCTTTTACAATTTTTGCAACAACCCCTTTGTTTCCGTGTCGTCCGGCAAGTTTGTCGCCTACTTTAAGTTTTCTTTTTTCTGCGATGTATACTTTTGCTAATTTAATAATGCCCGGTGGCAGGTCATCTCCGGAGCTTATTTGATAGCGTTCTCTTTTGTATGCACCAAGATATTCGTTGTATTTAATAGAATAGTTGTGTAATAAGGTTTCTATTAATTTGTTTGTTTCTTTATCGTTTGTCCAATGGCCTGAGTTAATTTCGGAATAATCAATTCTTTCTAATGTTTTTAGTAAGAATTTCCCTCCCTTTGGAACAACTTCTTCTCCAAGGATATTTGTAACACCCGCCGAGGTTTTATCTTTTACTAATTGGAAGAGTTTTTGAACTAATTGAGATTTTAATTCTTTAATTTTTTCGTTAAATTCTGCTTCTAATTTGTCCAGAATAGTTTTTTCTTCTGCCCGTGCTTTTTTATCTTTGATAATTTTAGAAAAGAGTTTGCGGTCAATAACAACTCCTTTAACAGAAGGGGGGACTCTTAGAGAGGCATCTTTTACGTCGCCGGCTTTGTCGCCAAAGATGGCTCTTAATAGTTTTTCTTCCGGTGTTGGGTCAGATTCGCCTTTTGGGGTAATTTTACCAACGAGTATGTCGCCTTCTTTTACCTCGGTACCTATTCTGATAAGTCCATTTTCATCTAATTCTTTTGTAGCTTCTTCATTGACATTAGGAATTTCAGGCGTTAATTCTTCTGAACCTAATTTTGTTTCTCTTACTTCCAGAGTGTATTCGTCAATGTGTAAGGAGGTGAATATATCTTCACGGACTATTCTTTCAGAAATGACAATAGCATCTTCAAAATTGTATCCTTTCCATGGCATGAATGCGACCAATAAATTTTTACCCAGAGCAAGTTCTCCGTTTTGGGTGGCATAACCTTCGCAAAGAACCTGACCTTTTGTAACTTTTTGACCTTTTGTAACAATTGGCTTAAGATTGATACAAGTATTTTGGTTGGTTTTTCTAAATTTGGTTAGTTTGTAAACTTTTACATCGTCTTCAAAGCTTACTAATTTTTCTTTTTCGGAACGGTTGTATTTAACATGAATTTCGTTGGCATCTACGTATTCAATGGTACCGTCTGCTTCTGCGTTAATAAGTACTCTTGAATCTTTTGCTACCTGTGCTTCGATACCGGTTCCTACTATTGGTGCTTCTGCCTGAAGTAATGGAACAGCTTGCCTTTGCATGTTTGAACCCATCAAAGCACGGTTGGCGTCGTCGTGCTCAAGGAAAGGAATGAGTGATGCAGCAATGGAGGCAATTTGATTAGAAGCTACATCCATGTATTGCACTTCTTCTTTATTTACTATGGGGAAGTCCCCTTCTTTTCTGGCGACAAGTTGAGATTTAAGGATTTCGCCTTTTTCATTTAGGGGTTCTGTGGATTGAGCAATGATTTTATTGTCATCTTCTTCCGGGCTTAAATAAACGATATTTTCCAGGTCGACTTTTCCATTCTTAACTGGTCTGTAAGGGGTTTCAATGAAACCTAATCTATTGATTTTAGCATAAACGGTCAAAGATGAAATTAAGCCGATATTAGGCCCTTCGGGAGTTTCAATAGGACAAAGGCGTCCATAATGGGTGTAGTGTACGTCACGCACTTCAAATCCTGCTCTTTCTCTTGTTAAGCCCCCTGGTCCTAATGCTGATAATCTTCTTTTATGGGTAACTTCGGAAAGTGGATTGGTTTGATCCATGAATTGAGACAGCTGGTTGGTGCCAAAGAAAGAGTTGATAACAGCTGAAAGTGTTTTAGCATTAATTAAATCAGTGGGTGTAAATACTTCATTATCCCGAACGTTCATTCTTTCACGAATAGTGCGTGCCATTCTTGCCAGCCCTACACCAAACTGTGCTGCCAGTTGTTCGCCAACGGTTTTGATTCTTCTGTTGCTTAAGTGGTCAATATCATCTACGTCTGATTTTGAATTTACCAGGTCTATGAGGTATTTTATGATTAAGACAATGTCTTCTTTAGTAAGTACACGAATATCAATAGGGGTATCAATGCCTAGTTTTTTATTCAAGCGATATCTTCCTACTTCACCTAAATCGTATCGTTTATCTGAGAAAAATAATTTATCAATGGTGGACCGGGCTGTTTCTTCATCGGTGGGTTCACTGTTTCTTAATAATCTGTATATGTGGTAAATGGCGTCTTTTTCTGAGTTGGTTAAATCTTTTTGAAGTGTGTTGTATATGATTGCATATTGGCTGGCATCTGCGCCTTCTCTATGAACGACAATTGTTTTTGCCTGTGATTCTAGAATAATATCAATATGTTCTTCCTGAATAATGGTTTCTCTTTCAAGCAATACTTCATTTCTTTCTATAGATACTACTTCACCGGTACCTTCGTCCACAAAATCTTCGAACCATGTTTTTAAAATTCGTGCAGCCAGTTTTCTTCCTACTGCTTTTTTAAGGTCATTTTTAGTAACAGGAATTTCTTCAGCGAGTTTAAATATTTCAAGTATATCTTTATCTGTTCCAAATCCTATTGCTCTCAGCAAAGTGGTAACAGGTAATTTTTTCTTTCTATCAATATAGGCATACATGGTGTTATTAACATCTGTGGCAAATTCAATCCATGCGCCTTTGAGTGGTATTACTCTTGCGCTGTATAATCTGGCGCCACTGGCGTGTCTGCTTAGCCCAAAAAATACACCGGGTGAGCGGTGAATTTGAGAAACAATAACTCTTTCTGCGCCGTTAAAAATAAAAGAACCTCTTGGGGTCATGTAGGGGATGTTTCCTAAGTAAACATCTTGCATGATTGGTTCAAAATCTTCGTGCTGGGGGTCTGTACAGTATAAATATAATTTTGCTTTGAGAGGGACGCTATAGGTTAAACCTCTTTCAAGGCATTCTTCTATAGTGTATCGTGGCGGGTCGATGTAATAATCTTTAAATTCTAAAACAAAAACCCCGCGTGCATCTATAATTGGGAAATTTTCTTGAAATACTTTATAAAGTCCTTCGTTTTTTCTATTTTCGGGTGTTGTTTCTAATTGGAAAAAATCTTTGAATGATTGTAGTTGTATTTCCAGAAAATCGGGGTAATCTGTTTTAAATGGGTTGGTAGAAAAATTGATTCTACCGGTTGGGGTAGTTTTTGTTTCTGTTTTTGAAGTGGATTGATGTTTAGATGTTGCCAAGGCCGTAAATTTTAAGTTATTGATTTGAAGAAGTTATTAGGATAAAAAATAAAACACAAAGAACAGAAAAGATGGCTTTTTAGAAGCCTCTTTTCTGCCTTTGTATTAGTTTTAGAAAATACATTATTTAACTTCAACTTTCGCTCCTGCTTCTTCAAGTGCCTTTTTAATAGATTCTGCTTCTTCTTTTGAAATTCCTTGTTTAACAGGTTTTGGTGCCTGGTCCACGAGGTCTTTTGCTTCTTTGAGCCCTAATCCGGTGAGTTCTTTTACTACTTTGACAACGGCTAATTTTTGAGCGCCTGCATCTGCCAGGATAACATCAAAAGTTGTTTTGGCTGCGGCGGCATCTCCGGCACCGGTTCCTCCTGCTACAACCACAGCAGCGGCAGCAGGTTCAATGCCATATTCATCTTTTAAGATTTTAGATAATTCTTGTACTTCTTTTACTGTTAAGTTTACTAATGATTCTGCAATTGCTTTAACATCGGCCATAATTGTTTGTTTTTTAAGGTTAGTTAATTTATTTTTTTGTATTAGTTATTATTTAAGCGGCGGTTTCTTCGCCTTTTTTGTTTTCTAATGCAGAAATTACGCGGCGAATCGGTGATTGTAATAAGCCGATAATATCTGCGATGAGTTCGTTTTTAGATTTTAGTTGTGCAAGGGTATCCACATTTTCATCTCCAACGTATAATGTTTCTTCAATGAATGCTGCTTTTAAGATGGGTTTACCGTTGCATTTTTCTTTGAATTCTTTAATGATTTTAGCAGGTGCATTCGGTGTTTCATAAGAGAATAATAGTGCGGTTTCGCCTTTCAGATAGGGAATCATGTCTTTTAGCACATCTTTTCTTTCGGACTGTTCAATGGCTTTTTCTATCAAAGTATTTTTTGCAACCTTCATGGTTACTTTTTTCTCAAAGCAGGCACGACGAATTAAGTTAGTATTGATGCCATTGATAGTTGAGCAGTCCACCATGTAGATCTTATCACTTGAATTGATAAGTTCTACTAAATCATTTATGATTTGTGCTTTTTCTTGTTTGTTCATAAGAATTGGTTTAATTGAAGTTTTTTGTATCTACTTTTATTCCTGGTCCCATTGTACTGCTTAATGTGATAGATTTGATGTAGGTGCCTTTTGAAGCTGCCGGTTTAAGTTTTAGTATGGTTTGTATGATTTCATTGGCATTTTCTGTAATTTTTTTGGCATCAAAAGAAACTTTTCCTGCAACGGAATGTATAATGCCAGATTTGTCTGTTTTGAATTCAACTTTCCCGGCTTTGGCTTCCTTTATGGCTTTTCCCACTTCCATAGTAACGGTACCGGTTTTAGGGTTGGGCATTAAACCTCGAGGTCCGAGGATTTTACCCAATGCTCCTACCTTACCCATTACGTTGGGCGTAGTGATAATAACATCCACATCTACCCATCCGCCTTTGATTTTTTCTATGTAATCATCCAGTCCGACATAATCGGCGCCGGCCTTTTTGGATTCTTCTTCTTTGTCTGCAGGAACTAGTGCAAGTACCCTTACACTTTTTCCTGTTCCATGAGGAAGCATGGCGGTGCCTCTTACGAGTTGGTTGGACTTTTTAGGGTCAATTCCCAAGCGAATGGCAATATCAATGGTTGCATCAAATTTTGTAGTGCTTGTTTCTTTAGCGAGTGTAGCCGCCTCTTCTAAAGAGTAGATTTTGTTTGGGTCGATTTTTTTAAGTACTTCTTTTCTTTTTTTTGTTAACTTTGCCATAGGTTTAGATTTTCCCTCCCGCGTTTGCGGTAAAACGGGTTTGTTAATGAATAGTATTAGTTTTGAAAGGGTGGTTCGCCAACGACATTAACCCCCATGCTTCTGGCTGTTCCTGCGACCATTTTCATAGCGCTTTCTACTGTGAAGCAATTCATGTCTGGAAGTTTGTCTTCAGCAATTTTTCTAATTTGTTCCCATGTAATATTACCCACTTTTTTACGATTACTTTGATCGGAACCTTTTTGAACTTTTGCAAGTTCTTTTATTTGTGCTGCGACTGGAGGTCTTTTAATTACAAAGTCAAAGGTTTTGTCGGAATACACGTTGATAATCACAGGCAGGAGTTTGTCTTTCATTTCCTGTGTACGGGCATTAAATTGCTTACAGAACTCCATAATATTGACCCCTTTTGCACCTAATGCAGGACCGATAGGGGGGGCTGGGTTGGCTGCGCCACCTTTAATCTGAAGTTTTACGATTGCGAATAGTTGCTTTGCCATATATGTTTGTTGTTTAGGTTGTTGAGAGTAATTAAGTCAGAAATTGGAAGCAGCAAGCGGATTTCTGCTTAATGTATCTCAATTATTTTTTTATTCTTTTTCAACTTCTCCAAAGTTTAATTCAACGGGTGTTTTTCTTCCGAAAATTTTCACGGTTACTTTTAATTTTTTCTTTTCAGTATTTACTTCTTCAATAATGCCTGTAAATCCGTTGAATGGGCCATTGATGATTTTTACGGATTCGCCTAATGAGAAATTTGTTTCTACCAGTCCTTCTGATTCGCTTAATTCATCTACTTTTCCAAGGATGCGGTTAATTTCTGTAGTTCGTAATGGAATGGGGTCTCCACCTTTCGTTTCAGTTAAAAATCCTAATACACCTGGTGTATTCCGAATGCTGTGCTTTACTTCTCCGTTTAAATTAGCTTCAATTAAGATATACCCGGGAAAGTAGTTTCTTTCTTTGGTGATTTTTTTTCCGCCTCTTATTTGAATAATTTTTTCAGTAGGAATAAGTATTTGTGCTACAAAGTTGTTGAGGTTTAATCTTGTTAATTCGGATTCAATATAAGATTTTACTTTTTTTTCTTGTCCGCTGATGGCTTTAATAACATACCATTTCATTTCTGTTGATGGTTTTTGTAAATCTGTAATGGCATTATTATTGTTGATATTTTCACTCATTTCGTTATAGATAAAAATTGTTTTTAGATGCTATTGACGAGTTGGTACAAGAGTTCCATGATTTTTGAAAAAGCACTGTCCATGGCAAAAACGACGAGTGCTATAATGACAGAAGAGATAAGTACAATGATTGAACTTTCCTGTAGTTCAGCCCATGTTGGCCAACTTACTTTATTGATGAGTTCGTTATAGGCGTCTTTAACAAAGGAAGAGATGGAAGACATGTAATAAATTTTGGGGGTGCAAATGTAAATAAATTTTTATTACCAAAAAAATGTTTTTAAATATTTTTTGATATTATGAAAATTGTCTTAATTTTTTAATTAAGTATTGCACGGGCAGAGAGATTCGAACTCCCATCAACGGTTTTGGAGACCGCTATTCTACCATTGAACTATGCCCGTATATTAAACACAAAGCCCATTCTGCTGATTTTACAGAAGAATGGGTGCCTTGTGTTTTTGTATTTTTATGATTCTTAATTTAATATTTCGGTTACTTGACCAGCCCCTACCGTTCTACCACCTTCACGAATGGCGAAGCGCAATCCTTTGTCCATTGCTACTGGTGCTATTAATTCTACGGTAATGGTTACATTGTCGCCGGGCATTACCATTTCTCTTCCGGGCTCTAATTGAATTTCTCCTGTTACGTCGGTTGTACGGAAGTAAAACTGAGGTCTGTATTTGTTGTGGAAAGGAGTGTGTCTTCCACCTTCTTCTTTTTTAAGGATATAAACTTCGGCTTTGAATTTAGTATGAGGTGTGATAGAGCCGGGTTTGGCAATTACCATTCCTCTGCGAATGTCTTTCTTTTCAATACCTCTTAATAAAAGTCCTACGTTATCACCTGCTTCACCGCAATCTAATATTTTTCTAAACATTTCTACGCCTGTTACAGTTGTTTTAAGTTTATCGGCGTTGAATCCAATGATTTCAACTTCGTCGCCGGTATTGACAATTCCTGTTTCAATTCTACCGGTGGCTACTGTACCACGGCCAGTGATGGTGAAAACGTCTTCTACGGGCATCAGGAAGGGTTTATCTTTATCACGCAGTGGGAGAGGGATGTATTCGTCAACGGCTTTCATCAGTTCTACTACTTTTTCTACCCATTTTGGTTCTCTGTTTAAAGCACCTAGGGCCGAACCGCGTATAACAGGCACATTGGCGCCATCGTAACCATAGAAAGAGAGTAGGTCTCTTACTTCCATTTCAACAAGGTCAAGGAGTTCGGGGTCATCGACCATGTCTACTTTGTTTAAGAATACAACGATACGAGGTACACCCACCTGACGTGCTAACAGGATGTGTTCTCTTGTTTGAGGCATTGGTCCGTCTGTAGCGGCTACTACTAGTATAGCACCGTCCATTTGAGCAGCACCTGTAACCATGTTTTTTACATAGTCAGCGTGGCCGGGGCAGTCAACGTGTGCATAGTGTCTGTTTTCGGTTTGATATTCTACATGCGATGTATTGATGGTAATACCTCTTTCTTTTTCTTCCGGAGCATTGTCGATTTGATCGAACGATTTGGCTTCGGCAAGTCCTTTTTCTGCTAATACTTGTGTAATAGCGGCTGTTAATGTTGTTTTTCCGTGGTCTACGTGACCAATTGTACCGATGTTTACGTGTGGTTTGGAACGGTCAAATTTTTCTTTTGCCATAGTTGTTTTGTTTAATGGTTATTTTTTGTTTTTTTGTTTTTCTCCTGATGTGTGATCAGGATGTTGATTTTAGTTGTTTTCAGTACTAGAGCTGTTGAGCAGGATTGAACTGCCGACCTCTTCCTTACCAAGGAAGTGCTCTACCACTGAGCTACAACAGCCACATTTATTGCTGATGTAAATGTTTTTATAGCAATGTTCGGTGTTATATTATGGAGCGGAAGACGGGGCTCGAACCCGCAACCTTTAGCTTGGAAGGCTAAAGCTCTACCAATTGAGCTACTTCCGCCTGTGTGGGTGGTGATGGATTCGAACCACCGAAGGCGTAAAGCCAGCAGATTTACAGTCTGCCCCATTTGGCCACTCTGGTAACCACCCACAAGAGAGCCGAAGAAGGGACTCGAACCCCCGACCAGCTGATTACAAGTCAGCTGCTCTACCAGCTGAGCTACTTCGGCGATATTTTTTCAATGTTCTTTTTTAAAATTTGAGGGTGCAAATATACAAAATAGTATCTTAAATTTCCAAATAAAAATTTTTATTTTTTGTTTTTTCTTAAGAATGATTTTTTAGGATGAGATTGGAATAGGTTGTACTTTAATCTATAATCTATGTTATTTTTAGAGAGAAGTTGTTTTTCAAAAATAAGGGTTGTCTGCAAGTATTTATTGATTATAAGATAAAATTTTATACATAGTGTTTATAAAAACATTGATAAGAAAGCAAGAACGGGTAATTTTTATCAACCGATAGAAGTTTGTTTTAAAACAAGCGGAGAGAGAGGGATTCGAACCCCCGGTGCCTGTTAAGGCACAACGGTTTTCAAGACCGCCGCATTCGACCACTCTGCCATCTCTCCGGGGGCAAAGATATGGCAAAGTTTTTTTATTTTCAAAATGTTTTTATCGTGTTTTTATTCCGTACTGTTTTCTTCTTCGTCTGGATAGTTATCTTTGTTATTTTTTCTGGATTGGTGCGCATTGTTCCATTCTTCACAATGTTCTACACATTGTAATTCTTCCATACCCATTAGCCATCGCTTTCCTACCATTTCGTATTCTTCGGCATCTACATTATTTTCAGCACTTTCTAAATAATATCTCATGTTTTTAGATAAATAGATATACCTGTTTTGTGGGATTTCAATAATTATTTTTACTTTTTGAAAATGAAATTTGTCTTCTTTGGGTATTTCGTAGGAAGGGGCTAATTCAATAATTGAGTCGTTGATAGAAAATTGATAATGAATGTTTTTGGCAAGATTTTTTGCTTCTTTGTAGTTTTTTGACAGCGCAGTTTGAATGATGGTTATTCTCAAACTATCGTCCTGACTGTGTTTCAGCACTACTGATGGAAATCCGATATTTTTATTCTTTTCATTTTCGGAATAGAGTATTTTATTCAGTATTTTTATGCTAAATGTTTTCGTGTCTTTTTCTTCGTCTGTGTTGTTCATTTTTAAATAAATTGTTTTTTGGGGTAAAACATATTGTGCAAAGTGTAATTTTACAGAACCTTTTTCAGAATATTCATCAAACACGGGAACAATTGAATATACAAAAAGCCCCCAGCCAATAATCCAAAGCACAATTGCAATTAATAATAGATAACGAAAGGGTTTTTTGATTTGAAATAAGAATTTTATCAATGCTCCCATCATCGCTAATACTGGGACTCCCACTAATAAAAATAAAGAGAGAGTAAATACAACATAATCATAAGAAGAAGGAAAGAAATCTGATAAATAGGCCCATACATCAAAATGTTCGGTTTGTATTGAAATAAAATTTTTATTAAACAAAGAAGACAATAGCACTACCATTACAAAAACAAATACTAATAAAACCAAAACTGCAAAAGATTTTAAAGACCATTTCAGTAACTTAACTCCAAAGGACAAGATGTGTTGAATAAGATTTTGAATGAATAGTAGGAAAGAATTACCTGAAAAATTGGAAAATTGTTTGGAAGTATTTTGAGCAAATTGGCTGAGGTTTTCTGCCATAGTTTTTCCGAAGTTTTCTATCTTAATGCTTTCTCCTTTCATTTCTAACTTTTGAGAAGGTGTTTTGGCTTCTGGAATAATTATCCATAAAAGGATGTAAAACAATAATCCAGAGCCAAATACAAATACTGCAATGGCCCAAGCCAGACGAATCCATAATGGGTCTATGTCAAAATAAGCGGCTATCCCACCACATACACCACCTATAATTTTATCATCTGGATGTCTGTAAAATCGTTTTTTTACTTTTCCTTCCGAATGTCCTTGTTGTGTTGTATTACCGGTAGATTCGCCAAATTCATCCGGATGTCCCATTGTTTGAATCAAGGATTGTACATCTTCCATGGTGATCACTTTCTTATGGTCATTGATTTTACCGGAAAGAATTTCAGCCATTCGGTTTTCAATATCTTCTAGTATTTCTTTTTTACCGGCATGATTTTCAAAATATTTTTCAATACTTTGAATGTATTGAGAAAATTTTTCGTAGGCGTCTTCTTCAATATTGAAAAGAAGTCCTGATAAATGAATGGTGCTTGTTTTTTTCATAGTTTTAAGTTTTGAGTTGTGAGTGTTGAGTTCCCGATGAATCGGGACAAGTTATGAGTGTTGAGTTATTTAATTATTTTATTGACAGATTTGACCATGTCTTCCCAGTTTTCAATGAGTTCTTTTAAAAATTTCTTTCCATCTGTTGTTAAGTGATAATATTTTCTTGGTGGACCTTGATTGGATTCCTGCCAATTGTAAGTTAGATAGCCGGCGTCTTTTAAGCGATTTAGCAGTGGATACAAGGTTCCTTCTACTACTATCAGTTTTGCCTCTTTCAATTGTTCCAATATTTCAGTAGGATAGGCATCTTCTTTTTCTAATATAGAAAGAATACACAGTTCTAAAATCCCTTTCCGCATTTGGGATTGAATGTTTTCATTTTTTAAGTTCATTGTATAACATTTTATTTTGCGTTGCAAATATATTTACATTAAATAGTATTTTGTAATGCAAGGTATTATTTTTAACATAATTTAATAATAATTTAGTTTAGATGAAAGTAGTAAAAAATGGCAGGAAGGACTTTTTTAATAAATATGGATAAATTCTTTAATTTGCAGCCATAAGAAAAGTATAAACGATTATGATAAAAACAATGCGGTCTGTAAATTTTATAGACGAACTTAAATGGAGAGAGCAATTTAATAATGCTACTGCCCATGTTGAGACAATTTTGAATCAGGAAAAGACAACGGGCTATATTGGCTTTGATCCTACATCTGATTCTTTGCATGTAGGGAGTTTGGCTCAAATTATTACTTTACTTCGTTTTCAGCAAGCCGGACATAAATCTATTGCATTAGTAGGTGGCGCCACTGGTATGATTGGTGATCCGAGCGGTAAAAAAGAAGAACGGAAACTTTTGTCAGAAGAAGAAATTCGTTACAATGCTCAGAAAATACAGGAGCAACTCAATGCAATATTTTCGAAAAATTTAGAGGACAAAAGTATTGAAATGGTGAATAATATCGATTGGACAAAAAATCTCACCATCATAGATTTCCTTCGTGATATTGGGAAGCGATTTACGGTAAATTATATGCTGGCAAAGGACTCTGTCAAATCGCGGTTAGAATCTGAAATCAGTTTTACAGAGTTTACTTATCAAATTTTGCAGGCATACGATTTCTACTGGCTTTTCACTCATAAAAACTGCAAGTTGCAAATGGGTGGTTCTGATCAATGGGGAAATATCACTTCTGGAATAGAACTCATTCGTAAAATTACTGGAAAGGAGGCGCACGGCATTACCACCAATTTAATTACAAAATCCGATGGTACAAAGTTTGGTAAAACTGAAAGTGGCAATATCTGGTTGGACAAAAATAAAACGTCCGCCTATAAGTTTTACCAATTCTGGATAAACACATCGGATGAAGACGCTAAAAACTACATCAAGATATTTACTTTTTTACCAAAAGAAGAAATAGAACACCTCATTCAAAAGCATAACAATGCCCCTCACGATCGGCTACTTCAAAAAACATTGGCAAAGGAAGTGACAATTTTAGTACACAGTGCAGAAGATTTTCAAGACGCTGTAAGAGCATCCGAAATTCTGTTCAATGGTTCTATTCAAGAATTAGCGAGTGTTTCAGAAAGTTTATTCAAAGACATTATGGAAGGTGTCCCGGAATCTTATATTACATTCTCTACTCTTCAAAACGGTGTAGACATTGTAGAATTTTTAACCACACACACGAATGTTTTTCCAAGTAAAAGTGAGGCAAGAAAAATGATTCAAAGTAATGCGGTATCGATTAATAAAGAAAAAATTACTGACATTAAACAAATTATTAACTTATCACACGCCATCAACAACAAATTTATTCTTATTCAAAAAGGCAAAAAAAATTACTATATTTGTTACATAGAAAAATAGAACATAATGGCACTTAAACAGATTCAATCGCTTAAACAACAACTTAAACTCACGCCACAGCAAATACAATTGCTTAAACTCATTCAATTGCCTTTAACTGCTTTAGAACAAAAGATACAGGAGGAGTTAGAAAATAATCCGGCCTTATCAACAGTCGATTTGGCTGAAAAATCAGAGGATGAACTGGACGACATTACTGAAAATATAGAAGAAGAAAATACGCTTACTGAAAATGAGGAATTGGCCGCCAATAAAAATGAAGAGATAAACATAGAGGATTATATGGATGACGAAGAGCTGGATTCTTATAAATATGAAACCAACAATCAGTATCAAAAAGAAACGGATTTTTTTTCTAATAACATTGCAGTATCATCAGAGGTTGAAAAAAATTTGAGTGAACAATTGATGGAGCAATTAGAAATGCAAGACATCAATGAAAAGCAACACGAAATAGGCGAATATCTTATTGGCTGTTTAGATGATGATGGTTATTTGAGAAGAGATTTACAAAGTATTTCTAATGATTTATTGTTTTTAAATAATATTTCTGCAACGGTTACGGAGATTGAAAAGGTCTTAAAGATTATTCAGTCCTTTGAGCCGCCCGGCATAGCCGCCCGAAGTATTCAGGAATCCTTATTACTTCAAATCCATAGAAAATTGCAATTGCATCCGGAGGATAAAAATTTGCTACTTGCTAAAACTATTATTGAGAAGTATTTTGAAGAATACTCTAAAAAGCATTATGATAAATTATTATTTAAATTAAATTGTACAGAAGACGAATTAAAAAAAGCAGCAGACATTATTACACACCTCAATCCTAAACCCGGCTATCTGCAATCCTCTCAAAAAGTAATGACGATTATCCCTGATTTTATTGTAACTATTATGGACGGCAGGCCAGAACTTAATATAAACAATGCATTAATTCCTGAACTCACTATCAGCAAGGAATACATAGAGATGCTGAAAGAATATAGCAAGCAAAAAAACAAAGAACTCAAAGATGCCAGTAAATTTATCAAATCAAAGATTGACGAAGCCAGATGGTTTATTGATGCTTTGCAGCAAAGGGAGCGCATCTTATTAACAGCAATGTATCAGATTATGCAGGAACAAAAGGAGTTTTTTGTAACCGGCGATCAAAGTAAATTAAAACCTTTATTGCTTAAAGATATAGCCGAAAAAATTGATGCCGATATTTCTACGGTTTCAAGAATTGTAAACAGTAAATATGTGATGACGCCGTATGGAACATTTCCCCTTAAATTTTTCTTTTCTGAATCATTGCAAACAGAAAGTGGTGAAGAAGTGAGTAATAAAGAAATCAAGCATTTTATCCGGGAAGCCATTCAGTATGAAGATAAAAGAAAACCCCTTACAGATGATGAATTATGTGAACTCTTAAATAAAAAAGGATATAATATTGCCCGCCGGACAGTGGCTAAATACCGTGAACAGTTGGACATTCCTGTTGCCAGATTGAGAAAACAAATTTAAATGTACAATAAAATGAGCTACGTTTCGTTGTTTAAATCTTAATAGTGTTTATGAAGTATTTTTTTATAGTTTTACTTTCTTGTTTTTGGTCCGAATTGATGTGGGCGCAATCTAATGGAGTAGGAGTGAAGTCATTTCGTTTTTTAGATATTGCAGTGCCGGGTCGTGCTGTTGCATTGGGTGGCTCTACTTCTGCATTTTATGATAATGATGTGAATTTGATTTTTTCTAATCCTGCTTCTGTAAATTCGTATGTGCACAATCAGTTGTCCCTTACTTATAATAATTATGTGGCCGATATGAATTTTGGTAATCTGGCTTATGCTTATGTGCTTCCTAATAAATCTGTTTTAACTGGTGCCTTGCAATACTTTAATTATGGAAAATTTTATGGTTATGATGAATATGACCAAGAAACAGGAAAGTTTTATGCTAATGATCTTTCTTTGAATTTTTCTTACACGGCTTTGTTCAAAGACACGGCTTTTTCTTATGGAATTACTTTAAAAACAATTTATTCCAATTATATTGATGTGTATGCTTTTGGGAATGCTATTGACTTTGGAATTAATTATCATAAAAAATTTTTTTCAGCTTCTGTACTTGCTACGAATATTGGAAAAATCTGGAAACCCTATCTGAAAGGATATAATTTGTCTTTACCACAAAATACAAGTATTGCTGTTTCATACAAATTACCTAAAGCGCCGTTTCGCTTGCAATTAGTATATAATGATTTATTGAACTGGCATCTGGATTATATCAGTCCTTTGTTTGATATTCAGAATAATACGCTTACCGGTGAAGGTATTACAATTAATGATAAAAAAAGTTTTGGAACAATTCTGGTGAAGCATTTAATAGTAAGCAATGAGATTATTTTATCCAAAAATTTTTATTTGAGAGTAGGATATAATTTCAGAAGGGCACAAGAAATGCGATTGCCCGAAGCAAGACCGGCTAATGGATTATGTTTGGGTTTTGAAATAAAAGTCAGCCGATTCAGAATTGTATATGCTTATTCAAAACTGTCTGTTGGGGGGAATAATCATACAATTGGCTTAATGCTGAAAGTGAATGAATTGGCGCAATGGTTTTCTAAAAAAGAAAGCACCGAAAACTATGCAAGTGAATCTGTAAAATAAAAATGATGTAATAATGCCGTTCTTCCCCTGAATGGTTAGAGTATCCAGTTTTTTAGTAACAAATATATTTCAATAGCAGGAATCGATAAATACCACGCGTCAAAGCGATCTAAAATACCACCATGCCCGGGCAAAATAGTTCCACTGTCTTTTACATTGGCTAATCGCTTGAGTTTGGACTCTACTAAATCGCCTGCTGTTCCAACACTGCTAATGATACTACTCATGATAAGGAAATCTATTATAGACCAGTAGGGATATTCTGATAAGAATGTGCGATACAGTAAAAAGGCGGTGATTAAAGAAAAGATAAAACCACCTATCCACCCTTCTATTGATTTTTTGGGGGAAACTTCCGGCATGAGTTTGTGTTTACCGAAGCAAATGCCTGTAAAATAGGCAAATGTATCGTTTGCCCAAATGATGAGTACAATAGACAATGGAAAATAATAAATGTACTGATATTGAAAAGAAAAATAAAATATATCTAAGGCACTCATTAAAAACATTGTCAGATAAGTTAGCATCAAAAATTCTGCAATGGCATTAGCAAAGTTTTTTCTAAGTAAAAATTCAATAAACAAAATGCTGCTGAATAGGACAAGTATTAAAAAATAGATTTTATAGTAGGTAATAGATCTATCAAAACAAGAATAAAGAATAAATAAGATGGATAATAGATATTTTGCCCATAAGGAATTATTGTCAAAATAGAAGTGTGCTTTTTTAAAGAGTTGTATGAGTTCTATCAAGCCACCCGTTGTTACAATCAACAATAATAACAGGAAAGAATAAAACGAATGAAAAATCAGAGCTAATAAAACGGCAGCAAATAAAAGTGCTGTAATGCTTCTTTTGGGTAAATCCTTCATTTAGTGCAGTTGTAGTACTTTATTTAACCAACTTTCGGTAAACACTTTCTTAAACTGATCCCATTCGGACGAATGGATAATGGAAGTGTTGTAGATGATTGTATGAGGATGTATGTTGTTATTTTGAAGTAAATGCTCTACATCATTTAATGAACAAACATTTAATTCATCATTGTTTTCATACACTACTAATTGTCTGTTGAGCAAGTTCAGATTGTATTTTTTTTCAAGATCTTTTATGAAGCGAAATAATTGATCGGTCGCACAGCCGCCAATGGGGTTTACATCTTCATTATTTTTGAAGATTAATAAGCGTTTTTTAAACAGTTCAAATTCGGCATTTAAGGGTTGGTTGTGTGAAGTCCACTGCTGAATAAAGCGAATACATTCTTGTTCAATTTGTTTTAAGGAAATATCAGAAAGATTTTGTTCAATTATAAAAATCCAGATTTTTTGATTCATACTTAAAAAGCTTTTGGTTTAAATTTTGCATCATTTAAAATAGTAGCACTATCGCCTGTTGCTTTTATTACAAACAAACCTTTTCTATAGGCATACATCGTTGTATCTCTGCGGGCCTGTAAAAATGCTATGGCTCCGTATACTTTTCTTTTTTTGTATTCTGAAAATACTTTTTTAAATAGAGTTAATTTTTCTATAAACTGATCCACATCTTTTACACTCAAACTTGTTTTTACTTCTACCGGAATAACGACATCGCCATTTTCCACAATAATATCAATTTCATATTCTTTCCCTTCCCACATCTTATAGCGTCTTTGGGTGGTACCTGTTACTTCTATTCCGCGTTCTCTAAATAGCCGAACTAAAGAACCTTCTACCAATGATTCTATCAATTTCCCCCAAAGCCCAAAAAATTTAGTTTCTAATTCTCTTAACTTTTTATCGGTCTCTTGAAATTTTTTATCTGTTTCCCGAAATCTTTCTGCTGTTTCTTGGAACTTTCTATCTGTTTCTTGGAACTTTCTATCTGTTTCCTGGAACATTTGCCATACTTTTTCAAAACTTAAATCCTTATTGTTACTTGAACTTTTCATAATTATATTTGTTTTCACAAAAATAAAAATTTATTCTGTATCTTCAAAATCTGCATTTTTCCCAATATAATTTAAGGGGGTAATGGCTTTTAATTCTTTTTTTATTTTGTCGGATATATTTAACTGATCAATGAATTGATGTATTTCTTCTTTGTGGATGGTGGACTTTCCTCTGGTTAATTGTTTAAGAGTTTCGTATGGCTGAGGGTAATTTTCTCTTCTTAGTATGGTTTGAATGGCTTCTGCTACTACTTGCCAATTATTTTCTAAATCTTTTAGTATAACTTTTGTATTCGGTTCTATTTTTGCGAGCCCGTTTAATATACTTTTAAAACTGAGCAAAGTATGGGCAAATGGAAGCCCAATGTTTCGGATGACAGTACTATCGGTCAGGTCTCTCTGCCAGCGAGAAATAGGTAATTTGCCCGATAAAAATTCAAATATAGCATTGGCAAATTTGAGATTGCCTTCTGCGTTTTCAAAATCAATCGGATTGACTTTGTGTGGCATAGCAGACGAACCTACTTCATTAGGATTGGCTTTTTGATTAAAATAATTGATGGAAATATACAGCCATATATCCACACAAAAATCAATGAGTATAGTATTTATTCTCTTGCAGACGTCCAGTAGTGCTGAAAGGAAATCATAATTTTCTATTTGTGTGGTATAGGTGTAGCGTTTCAGTCCAAGAGAAGCAATAAAATTATCAGCAAATTGTATCCAATCTACATCCGGATAGGCCACATAATGTGCATTAAAATTACCAGTAGCACCACCCAATTTGGCCATAATTGGTGTGGCTTTTAAACTGTTGAATTGGTTTTCTAATCTGTATACAAAGACAAACAATTCTTTTCCTAAATTGGTTGGACTTGCTGGCTGTCCATGTGTACGGGCAAGCAATGGAACAGATTTATAGGTAGTTGCTAGTTTTTTTAAATTTGTAATCAGGTTTTCCAGCAATGGAATGTATTCGTGTATGAAAAATTCTTTTAATAAAAGGGGAATGGCCGTGTTATTAATGTCTTGCGAAGTTAAACCAAAATGAATAAATTCTTTCAGAACGTCATATTCTGGAGAATTAATTTTTTCTTTGATAAAATACTCTACTGCTTTTACATCATGGTTGATATTTTTTTCAATTTCTTTTATTTGTTGAGCATTTTCTAATGTAAAATTTTGATAAATACTATGAAGATAATTTACTTGTTGTGGCTTAAGTGCAGGAAAGTTTTTTAATTTTAAATGAGAAAGTGCCAGCAGATATTTAATTTCTACTTCTACACGATACTTCATCAAGGCATATTCTGAAAAAAAATTACTTAAGGTGTTGACTTTGTTGTAATATCTTCCGTCAATGGGTGCAATGCTGAGTAAGGTATCTATTTGCATACTTACTGAATTAAACAAGATTGAATATTCTCTGAAATGGCAAACAATTTACATTCCTGAAAATGATTCGTTAAAATTTGTAGTCCAAAAGGTAAATTATTCTCTGATGATTGGCCAAGTGGAATGGAAATGGCAGGGATACCGGTTATATTAGCAAGAACAGTGTAAATGTCTTCTAAATATAGTTTTAACGGATCGTCTGTTTTTTGACCGATTTTGAAAGCTGTAGAAGGGGCGGTAGGCATTATCACAGCGTCGTAATTTTGAAATAATTCTTTCATAGTATTATACAGGATTCTTCTTACTTTTTGTGCTTTGGTATAATAGGCATCGTAATATCCTACACTCAATACAAATGTGCCCAGCAAAATTCTTCTTTTGACTTCTGTGCCAAAGCCAATGCTTCGTGTTTTTTTATACATTTCTTCCAGTTCTTTTGCATCTGGATAACGATAGCCATATTTTACACCATCGTAACGTGATAAATTAGAAGAGGCCTCGGCGGTGGTGAGAACATAATAAGTAGGAATTAAATAATTTAAATATTTAAAGTGGACCGGTTCTACACGGTGTCCCTGCTGCTTTAATTGAGAAATAGTGTGTTCAATGGATTGTTTAATTTCCGGATGTAATCCTTCTGAGTCAATAATTTCTGGGAAATAGGCTATTTTGAATGTGTTATTTTTTAGTAGAGGATATTCTGAAAAATAATTTGGAACCGGTAATTCAGCACAGGTGGCATCCCATTCATCTGCTCCTGCGATGACAGATAAAATACGACTGGCATCCGATACGGTATAAGTAAATGTGCCAATTTGGTCAAAAGAGGAAGCATAAGCAATGAGCCCCCAACGGGAAATTCTTCCGTACGTTGGTTTTAACCCTACTACCCCGCAAAACGAAGCCGGTTGCCGTACAGAACCACCTGTATCCGATCCTAATGAAGCCATACACAGTCCGGCGGCAAGAGAAGCCGCAGAACCTCCGGATGAACCACCTGCAACATATTCAGTATTCAAAGGGTTTTTCACTACACCATAAGCCGAATTTTCATTACTACTTCCCATTGCAAATTCATCGCAGTTGGTTCGTCCGATAATGATAGCGCCGGCATCTATCAATCGTTGCACAGCGGTAGATGTATAAGTAGATCGAAATCCTTTCAGAATTTTTGAAGATGCGGTGCATTCAAATCCTTCTAAACACAAATTGTCTTTTATAGACACAACGAGTCCGGATAATGGTTTCAAAATACCGTTTTCAATCTCTGCATCTACTTTTTTAGCTTGTTCTATGGCGTACGACTCAAAAACTTCCAGAAAGATATTTAAATGTGCGTTCTTTTTAATTTTCTGAATGTAATCCTGTACCAGTCCGACACAACTAATTTTTTTGTTTTTAAAATCCAGATGCAATTGCTCAAGCTTTGTATATTGATACATACAAGGTGTTTACTTTGTTACAAAGAGTAGGATAAGTTATTTATCTTCTTCTTTTGTTTCTCCTTTGGCGGCGTCTTTAAATTCTTTTACGCCCCTTCCCAGGCCTCTCATTAATTCAGGGATTTTTTTACCTCCAAAAAGTAATAAGATGATGAGGAGTATGACAATAATTTCAGGTGCTCCCAGTCCGCCCAAAAAACCTAAAACCAATAAATTATTCATGATGTGTTATTTTGAATGGCAAAGGTCGTAAAAAATTAAGTAATGTAGAAATTAAAAAACAATGTTTATTTTCCCTTATTTTTGTTTTCTAAATATTCTTTATTCAGTGCTTGCAGGACTTCATTGGTTATATCGTATTGTGGATTGGCAAATAAGACATTGGGTAATGCGTCTGAGTAGGATAAAATATAATCGTATTTCCCGTTATTGAATCGTTTCATAAACGCTTTTATATCTTTTTGCAGTTGTTCATTTTTTTCCTGCAGTTCAACGGCCAGATTATCCATTTGCAATTGTTTATTCTGAATATCTTTTTGTTGTTGTTCTAATTTTCGTTTTTGTTTTTCTAACTCTGCCTGTGGGGCTATGCCGGCCTGTACAGATTGTTGAAATGTTTCATAATCCTGCTGAAATTGATTCATCATGGATTGCAATTGTGCTTCTATGGTTTCTTTTCTTTTTTTCATAGTTTTTACATAATCGGATATGTAAAGATATTTTTCGTTAATTGTATCAATGTTTACAAATGCTATTTTAGTATCCGGGAGCAATAAAGGTTGAACATTGTTCTCTTTTGTTGTGGTGGTAGCAGGAGTGGATGCAGTATGCATGGATAATTTTCTTTCTACTTCAAACCGGATAATAAAATAGAGTATAAAAAAAATAATTACTCCGATGCTTGTGTAAAGAACAATTTTGAATGCTGGCTTCATAGTAGTTATTTTTCAAATAATGATTCTATGTATGCTTTAGAATTAAATAGTTGTATATCTGTTATTTTTTCGCCTGTGCCTATGTATTTGATTGGAATTTTAAATTGATGGGATAAACCAATGGCAACGCCGCCTTTGGCTGTTCCATCTAATTTGGTGAGGGCTATAGAATTGACCTGAGTGGCATTGATGAATTGTTTGCATTGCTCAAAGGCATTTTGACCAGTGGTGGCATCTAATACTAAAATAACTTCGTGCGGAGCATCGGGCACAATTTTTTTCATCACATTTTTAACTTTGCTCAATTCGTTCATTAAGTTGATTTTATTATGGAGTCGTCCGGCGGTATCAATTATTACGACATCTGCGTGTTTTGATTGAGCGGATTGTAAGGTGTCAAAAGCTACGCTTGCCGGATCAGCTCCTTGTTGTTGTGCTATGACGGGCACTCCTACTCGTTCTGCCCATACTTTCAATTGATCAATGGCGGCGGCTCTGAACGTGTCTGCTGCGCCCAATACAACAGAGTAACCACTTTGTTTAAACATGTTGGCTAACTTTCCAATTGTTGTTGTTTTTCCGACCCCGTTTACACCTACGACCATTATGACATAAGGTTTGGTTGCAGAAACAAAAATTTCTTGCTCGGGCCTTACTATCATTTGCTGAATTTCATCCTGCAAAATCTGGTACAATTCTTCTGTGTGGAGATATTTTTGTTCTTTGACTTTTTTTTGTAGTCGTCCGATAATTTCTACAGTGGTGTTTACCCCAACATCGGCGGATATTAAAGCCATTTCTAATTCGTCCAGCACAGTATCATCAATTTTTGATTTTCCGGCAATGGCTCTGGAAATTTTATCTAATAACCCAGATTTTGTTTTTTGTAAGGAAGATTGGAGTTCCTCTTTTTCTTGTTGTTCGGACTTTCCAAATAAATTTTTTATGAACTTTAGCATGGTTGACGTTCGATTCTTAAAATAAAAAAGTAGATCCTTAAAAATAGAAAAACCCGACAAACATCGGGATTTTTCTTTTTATGGAAAAGAATGTTTTTGTAAAACAACAAAAACGGGTTGATGAGATGTCAAAAAATCTTATTTTTTTACGTTTTCTTTTTCTTTCAGGAAGTCCTGAATATGATCAATGTGTACAACGGCTTCTTTGAAAGAATAGGTGCCTTTGGAAGTTTTAATAGGTTTAATAACTTTTGCAAATTCTTTTCCTTTACCGGTTCTAAGGGTTGCAACGGTCTTCTTTGCCATAATTTTAGGATTTATTTAATTTCTTTGTGAATAGTATATTTTTTTAAGATAGGATTGTACTTTTTCAATTCTAATCTTTCAGGTGTATTTTTTTTGTTTTTAGTAGTGATGTAGCGTGATGTGCCCGGTAGTCCACTGTTTTTGTGTTCGGTACATTCTAAAATGACTTGTACTCTGTTGCCTTTTTTCTTAGCCATAGTGGTATTATTTTGCAGGAGTTAAAATAGATTTATGTAAATAACCTTTTTCTACGGCTTCTTTGATAGCCGCAAAAGCGCCTTTTTTATTGATGGTTTTAATTGCCCGAGTGGATAGTTTTAAAGTAACCCATTTGTTTAATTCCGGAACGAATATTTTTTTTACTTTTAGATTAACACAAAATTCTCTTTTGGTTTTTTTATTAGAGTGTGATACATTATGTCCTTTTACGGGCTTTTTACCAGTTAATTCACAAATTCTTGCCATAAGATAAAATTTAAGGGGTGCAAAAGTAAATAAATTTATTTGTACAAACAAATTTTTTATAAGTTACTCTTTTCTTAAACTAAATGTTCTGGATATACAGAAGCTAAATTTAATTTGCGATTTTGCCCAGGAATCAACGGTGTTTACAAGAAAGTTATTTTCAATAATAGCAGAATTATTGGCAAAAAATAATGTAAATATATGCCCGCCGGTTTCTATTTCAAATCCAAGAGATAAGGGCATAGCAGTATTCGGATTATCTTTGAAGTAAGAATGAAAATTGTAAAAGTAGTCGGCAAAAAAGGTGAGACGATTCGTCAATTTGAATCGGGCGGCCGCACCTAAAATGAAATAGTCATTCCCATCTTCTGCTGCAGTATTAGGATTAAACGTTTGTACAATAAAATTTCTATGCAACCAGGTAGGTAAAATTTCTAAGGAAAACCAGGAATTGAGTTTGCTGGCAATGATGAGTTGAGTAACATAATTAATACGATGGGCTTCACGAGTAGAAAAGTTTTTAACGGCTACATTACTGTATAGTCGGTCGGTGGACATAGTGGTGTAGCCCATACTTTCAAACAGAGCAATACTCACTGGTGTTTTAAAGTCCGTTGTTTGCTTTAAAAACCGCCACTTGGCAGATAAATCCACTAATTCATTCACTCTGCTTCTACCTAATCCTACACTTAAATCGTTTGTAATGCCGTATTCCAGAGACATACGAATATCAGCTGGATTGTCTAATCCAAAGGCGGTGTGGGCGATTTGATTGAGTGTTTTATTCGCATCGGCGATGTTTCCAAAACGGTGGAGTATTCTGTATTCTAAATGATTTTTTTTGACGGTTTCAGTAGTTTGGGCATTACCGAGGCGATAAGTTTTCCAGGTGGCAAAAACATATTGCTGTTCATTAGCCGTATTGACAAGGTTTAATAAATCATCTTGTGCCCAAAGTATTTGAATAAATAAGATATTAAGTAACAAAAGTTGTTTCATAGAAATTATTTTTTTACATAAGGGATTAAAGTACTTGAGAAAGTTACTTTCACTTCTTCGGCAATTTTTTCAGTGAGCATGGTAGGAACTTTTATTTTGTAATCGGCAGGTTTAATAAAGAATTCAGCCAATAGTATGAGTTCATTATTTAGTTTTTTAATTTTTCCTTTAACTTCTAATTCTTTGCTAACGCCGTGTAAGTCCATGATCCCTTTCATAATTACATCGTGTTCTTTGTTTTCTTCAAAATTGGTGGTATTGCATTTTCCCTTAAAAGTAGCATAAGGATATTTTTCACTTTCTACATAGTTTTCATTAAAATGTTCTTTCATTAAATCGTTTTTGAATTGAAAGGACTGCATGCTTACACGAATTTGAAAGTCGCCGGTAGAGGTATTAAATACGGGTGTGGCGGTGGTATTTTTGGCTTCAATTTTTTCTAAAGGAGCGTCTGAAAAAAAAGTGATTAGCGTGGATTTTTCTTTGCCAATAAATATTTGGGAAAATGCCAATTGTTGTAAAATAATAAATAAGATAGTCAGAATTTTTTTTGTCATGAGTTGTGATTTTTAAGTAGATTAATTGGGCTTACCACTATTTATCCATTTTTGAATTTTAGAGATATTGCAGTCGGATAATTTAGCGCCACCTTTTGGCATAGCAGAGTAGCCGGATAACCATTGAATAGTTCCCATCAGACGTCCGCTGTTGGCACAATTGACACAGCCCATATACGAATCTAAGGCGTAGCCACCACTCATGTTCCCCATGTTATGACAACCGACGCAGTATGTATCAAATATTGGTTTAATCGTATTGGTATAGGTAACGTTGGTGGTATCGCAGGCAATGGATGCGTTTGAACTACACTCGCCTTTTCCATAATTTAAGGCAGCCCAACGTTTTATTTTTTCTTTTTCTTCATTGGTGAGAGGGGAGTATCCTGTGGGTGGCATTTTACCTTTGTTAATGACTTCTAAAATCTCATCTTTTTCTTTGCTGTTTAAGAAGGCGTTGTATGAAGTCAGGTCTAATCCTTCGGCCTTATCTATTCCGTTATGGCAACCGCTCATTGTACATTTAGAAGTCAGAATGGGCTGTATATCGGTATCATAACATATAGGTTCCACATATTTATCTTTCCTGCAAGAAAAGTGGAACAATAATAAGATTAAGAATACAATACAAGCAGAGGTGGTGATACTAAAAAATTTTTTCATACTTATTTTTTTATCAGTAATAATTGAGAGGCGATATTTTTTTCATTACTTCTGACTTTCAGGACATATATTCCATTTGACAATTCATCTGGTAAAAAAGTTTTGATTACATTTTGTCCATAATTTAATTTTGTATTTAAGAGCGTAAAATGTTTTGTGCTTTTAAGGTCAAATAATTCAATAGTTACAAATGTTGGTGAGTTAAAATAATCAATATGTATGGAAATAAAATCAGACGCAGGATTGGGAAAGATGAGCATGGAGTTATTAGCATTATTTTCTTGAATAGAAGTAATATTGGCTGTTAGCATAAGAGAAGCGGTGCCGACCGCATCGCCGGTGGTGGTCCCATTACCATTTACTGCATTTCCGGCGGCGTAAATCACGATATTATTGGTAGTAGTAGGGGCCGTCCATACAAAAGAGAATGTAGCGGCACCTGTTCCACTTTTGGGAGTTGTGTGTACAGCATTGTTTCTACCATTGGCTGCAGTCAAAAATTGCACGCCTGTGAGTGGAGTAGTCATTGAGCCGGTATTAGTGTTAGTAGAAGCATCCAGTATTTCACATCCAAAGCCGAATTTGGAATAAGGATTGTTCATCACTGTCACATCAATGGTATAAGTGGTGCCGGGAATATACTGGTTGGAAATAAAAGATGGTGTAGCGTTGATGTTGACAATAGTCGTGCCGCTTCCACCGCCATGACAGGCCGTGCAGGTTGTTTCGCCGGGGCTACCGGTTCTTCCGGGAATACCAGAGGACCATTTTAAGATAAATCCTAATGATAGAACGCTGCACATTCCTATTGCACTTGCTGAAAGTAATGCTTTTTTCATAGTTTTTTTGCAAACATAATGAAAAAAATGATTAAAATCATCTTTGTTGCAAATCAATTTCATCCATTTCAAAATTTTTGTGAAATTCAAAAATAATTTTTCTACCAATACCTAAAAATAGGTATATTTGCCCAAAAAATAATTTAGAATAAATCTAAATAAAATTTACCGATATGATTACAATTACTGAAAATGCTAAAAATAAAGCCCTTGAACTGATGCAAAAAGAAAACCGACCCGCTGATTCTTTCATTCGTGTATCTGTTCAAGGTGGTGGTTGTTCAGGTTTAACTTACAAATTAGAATTTGATAATCAACTGAAAGAAAATGACAAAGTATTTGAAGACAAGGGAATTAAAATTGTGGTAGATAAAAAAAGTTTTTTATATCTTGTAGGAACAGAATTAGATTACACGGATGGCTTAAATGGCAAGGGTTTTGTATTTAATAATCCCAATGCTACCAGAACTTGTGGTTGTGGAGAAAGTTTTGCTGTGTAAATTAAAATTTTGATTATGCCCAACGATATTTTACACGAAAAAATAAACAAAGAATACGAATGGGGATGGAGTTTTGATATTGACGCTGAAACCGCACCAAAAGGACTAAACGAAGAAATCATTCGCTTTATTTCTTACAAAAAAAATGAACCGGATTGGTTATTGGATTTTCGCTTAAAAGCATTTCGTTATTGGAAAGAACTTTCTCATCCCAACTGGGCACATTTACACATTGAAATACCCGATTTTCAAGACATTATTTACTATGCAGCGCCAAAGAAAAAAACAGTCAATAGTTTGGACGAAGTAGATCCGGAAATTTTGAAAATGTTTGAACGGCTTGGTATTCCATTAGAAGAACAAAAAGTGTTAGCCGGTGTAACGCCCAATGTGGCTATTGATGCGGTATTAGACAGTGTTTCGGTGAAAACAACATTCAAAGAAGTTTTGGCAGAAAAAGGCATTATCTTTTGTTCATTCAGTGAAGCCGTTCAGAATCATCCGGACTTAGTGAAAAAATATCTGGGGAGTGTAGTGCCATATACGGATAATTTTTATGCTGCCTTAAATTCTGCGGTGTTTTCGGATGGTTCGTTTTGTTATATTCCAAAAGGTGTGAGATGTCCGATGGAGTTGTCTACCTATTTTAGAATCAATACCGCTGGAACTGGCCAATTTGAAAGAACATTGATTATTGCCGATGAAGGGAGTTATGTCAGTTATTTAGAAGGATGTACGGCACCTCGTAGAGATGAAAATCAACTGCACGCTGCAGTAGTTGAAATCATTGCACATCGCAACGCCGAAGTCAAATACAGCACGGTGCAAAACTGGTATCCCGGCGACAAAGAAGGAAAAGGCGGTGTATACAATTTTGTCACCAAACGTGGCATTTGTTTAGAAGACAATTCTAAAATCAGTTGGACACAGGTAGAAACAGGATCGGCGATTACCTGGAAATATCCCTCCGTCATATTAAGAGGTGATAATAGCGTAGGAGAATTTTATTCCATAGCTTTGACTAATAATTTTCAACAAGCCGATACGGGCACCAAGATGATACACATCGGAAAAAATACCCGTTCTACTATTATTTCAAAAGGCATTGCGGCAGGCCGTAGTGAAAATAATTACAGAGGATTGGTACAAATTCGTAAGGGCGCAAAAAATGCCCGGAATTTCTCACAATGTGATAGTTTATTGCTTTCAGACACTTGTGGTGCACACACCTTTCCTTACATTGAAGTAAAAGATACCTCTGCCATTGTAGAACACGAAGCCACCACTGGAAAAATTTCAGAAGAGCAATTGTTTTATTGTATGCAAAGAGGCATTGATAAAGAAAAAGCCGTATCCATTATTGTAAATGGTTATTGCAAAGATATTTTGAACAAACTACCGATGGAATTTGCGGTAGAAGCACAAAAATTATTAGAAGTAAGTTTAGAAGGAAGTGTAGGATAAATAAATAAAAAAATTACAATATGTCCAGTTTGTTGAGTATTAAAAATTTGCATGTTTCCGTAGATGGAAATGAAATTTTGAAAGGGATTGATTTGGAAATCAAAAAAGGTGAAATACACGCCATTATGGGCCCCAATGGTTCTGGGAAATCTACTCTTTCATATGTTTTAGCAGGCAAAGAAGGTTATGAAGTTACCGAAGGAGAAATTATTTTTAATGGTAAAAATCTTTTGGATTTAAAACCAGAAGAAAGAGCCAGAGAAGGAATTTTTTTGTCCTTTCAATATCCTGTAGAAATTCCGGGTGTGAATACGATTCAGTTTTTACGCACAGCCGTAAATAGCATTCGTCAACACAAAGGGCTTGAACCGATTGAATCATCAGAGTTTTTGAAATTAGTCAAAGAAAAACAAAAAGCATTGGATTTACCTTCTAATTTAATCAATCGGTCTCTAAACGATGGTTTTAGCGGAGGTGAGAAAAAGAAAAATGAAATTTTTCAATTGTCCATTCTGAATCCGTTGTTAGCCATTTTAGATGAAACCGATTCTGGATTGGATATTGATGCCTTGAAAATTGTGGCGAATGGCGTTAATCAATTTCACAACAAAGAAAATGCGGTGTTAGTGATTACACATTATCAACGTTTGTTAGAGTATATTGTACCTGACTTTGTTCATATTCTTTACAAAGGAAAAATCACCAAGAGCGGCGATAAATCCTTAGCATTAGAGTTAGAAAAGAGCGGTTATGAAACATTCAAAGTTTAATCAAAATGGATACAATGGAAATTACAACAACATCTAATGTTTTTTTGAATGATTGGATAAATCAGATGAGTTCAACAAAAGTGGATTTTATTCCAGATACTATTTTAGTGGAAAGTTTAAAGTACATTGAAGAAAATGGGATTCCTCATCTCAAAAACGAAGCATACAGAAACATTCCGATTGAAAGCATTCTAAAAAGATATTTTAGAAAAATAGAATATAATTTATCATCCGAAGTCAATATACCTGCTTCAAATTTTTCTATTCATGTTATTCTTTCGCCAACTTATACCGTCACTAATGGTTTTCACGAAGGACTTTCGGTAGTATCCACGCCTTTAAGTATAGAGCCGCAACACCTTGAACGACTTGGTCAAACACAAATGCATCAAAAAGATTTTTTTGCAGCTCTTAATACAGCGTATAATCATCGTCTTACAGTTATTCACATTCACAAGAACATTGAACAACCATTGCATATTCTTCACGCATTAGAACCCTTTCTGAATTTTTCTCAATATCGTTTGTTGGTGATGGTTGATAAAGGTGTTTCTGTAAAAATTCTTGAATCGCTGGATGATGCGAACGTTCAACATTCTTATTTATACAATTTTGTAACAGAAGTGTTTATTGATGAAGGCGCATCGGTAGAATGGTATTCTATTCAAAAAAATACTACGAACAATGTATTTTGCATACAAAATACTTCTTTTTCTTTACAAAAAAAGGCATCCTTAAAGCACTATCAATTTTCTTTGGAAGGCGCATTGTGGAGGAATAATTTAAATTTTCATATTCAGAACACAGAGATTAATTGTGAATTAAAAGGATTATCCATTGGTAAACAGCAAAGCATTATCAGTCAAAACACGGCTATTTATCATCATTCGGGCTATTCGCATTCTTCTCAATTATACAAAAATATCGCAGAAGATAAAAGCACCGTGCTTTTTAATGGTTTTATTTTAGTGGATAAAGATGCTCAAAAAACGGATGCTTATCAAAACAGCAAAAATATCTTATTGAATGATCATGCTACCATCTTTGCAAAGCCACAATTAGAAATTTATGCCGATGATGTAAAATGCTCGCACGGCTCGTCCACCGGGGCTTTGAATGAAGATGCTTTGTTTTACTTAAAAGCAAGAGGGATTGAAGAAACAGAAGCACAAAAATTATTATTACAGGCGTTTTACAGCGACATTTTAGAAAGCATAGCGGATATAAAAATAAAAGAATTTATTGAACCTTTAATATCTATTTAGATGCGCACTACTACATCACCTTTACGCAATGAATTTCCCTTTATTAAGCAGCATCAAAATTCTATTTATTTTGATAATGCGGCTACCACTCAAAAGCCACAGTATGTATTAGATGCTATTCAAAATTATTATACACAACTGAATGCTAACATTCACAGAGGTGTACACTCATTTAGTATTCAAGCAACCGAACTGTTTGAAGAATCCAGAAAGAATGTAGCCCAATTCATCAATGCGGCCAAGCCATCTGAAATTATTTTTACATCAGGAACTACGCATAGTATAAATTTATTGGCAGAATGTTTGTTCAACACCTACTTTCAGGAAAACGATGAAATTATTTTATCTGTATTAGAACATCATTCAAACATTTTACCCTGGCAAAACAGAAGTAAAAAAAGCAAAGTCAAATTACAATTTGCGACGATTAATGAGCAATTTCAAATAGACATTCCGCATTTAAAATCTTTAGTAAATGAAAAAACAAAATTAATTGCAATATCTCATGTTTCAAATACATTGGGAAGTATTAATAACATAGAAGAAATTATTCAGTTGGCCCATTCTCACGGAATACCAGTCATGATAGATGCGGCACAATCTATTGCCCATTTGCCGATTGATGTACAAAAGTTAGAGGTAGATTTTCTGGTATTTAGCGGACATAAAGTATATGCCCCTACAGGCATAGGAGTATTGTATGCCAAAGAAAAATTTCACGAGTATTTAATGCCTTTGAGTAGTGGAGGAGGTGCCATTATTGATGTGAATTTATATGATACTCAATTTGCCGATGTGCCTTTGCGTTTGGAAGCAGGAACGCCAAATATAGAAGCCGTTATAGGATTGAATGCTGCAATAGATTTTATCAATCAAAATGGCGGTATTCATCAATTTTATTTATGGGAAGAAGAGTTGAAAAATTATCTTTATGATAAGTTGTTTCAAATGAAAGAATTACTTGAAATTTATACAACGTCGCAGACAAATTCTGTTTCATTGATTTCTTTTAATGTAAAAAATGCACATCCTTATGATGTAGGCACATTGTTGAATAACTACGGTATTGCGGTGCGAACAGGACATCATTGTACACAGCCCCTGATGAAACATTTGAAAATACAAGGCACTGTCAGAGTTTCGCTGGCAGTTTACAATACTTTTGAAGAAATTGATAAATTTATCATAGCATTGCAAAAATCTATAAAACTATTATCTTAAATGAATCCGATTAAGCAAATAGAAGAAGAAATTGTAGATGAGTTTAATCTTTTTGGAGACGATTGGGAAGCAAAATATAATTATATTATTGAGTTAGGGAAAGAGTTGCCGCCTATTCCGGAACAATATAAAAATGAGGAGTATTTGATAAAAGGTTGTCAAAGCAGAGTGTGGTTGAAGGCAAAAAAGGTAAACGATTGTATGGAGTTTATGGCAGATAGCGACGCTCTGATCCCAAAAGGAATCATCGCATTATTATTAAAACTCGTCAATCATCAAAAAGCAGAAGATATTCGGCAATATGATTTTGAAGTCATTAATAAAATTGGATTACAACAGCATTTATCACCGACTCGTGCAAATGGTTTGGTAAGTATGATTAAAACAATTAAAACATTGGCATCAGACAGTAAATCTTAAAAATATGGCAGCAATAATTATTACCAACAACACCGAACTGATGCAGAAAGTAATTGATACCATTAAGACCTGTTATGACCCTGAAATACCTGTGGATATTTGGGAATTAGGATTGATCTATGAACTGCATTTGAATGACCAAAACGAATTGTTGGTAGTGATGACTTTGACTTCGCCGAATTGTCCTGCAGCAGAACATTTACCAATGGAAGTAGAAAGCAAGTTGAAAGAAATACCAGAACTGAAGAAAGTAGAAATACGTTTGACCTTTGAACCACCTTGGGACAAAAGCCGCATGAGTGAAGTTGCACAATTGGAATTAGGTTTTTTGTGAACTGTAAAAGATTTTTTTTAATTTTAGTTTAACATTGAGTTTAATTTAAGTTTAAACTAATATAATCTATACTTAAAAAATAGTCCCTATTCGTAAGGTAAATTTGCAATCAAAAAAATGAAAGCGATTTACTTTACGTTTGTTAGTTTATTGTTGGTGATATGTAAAATTTTTCCACAGCAAAATGTTTTGTATGGAAATGTAAAAGATTCAATAACTAATGAAGTTATTCCGGGAGCAATCATCTACATAGAAGGTACAAACATTTCAACAACTTCTGACTTTGATGGAAATTTTCAATTAAAAATATATCCCGGAAAATATAAACTTGTTTGCTCTTATATTACATACATCACTTACACAACTAATTTAATAATTAAAAATGATAGCACTTATCTTTCTATTGCATTAAAACCAGAGCAAAATACAGTATTAAACGAAGTAAAAATTGTAGCAGAAAAAGTTTTGAACAACGATGCCGGTTTGGTATTGATGCAAAAAGAAAACAAAAGTGTAAGTGATGGTATTTCTGCAGAACTGATTAAAAAGACCGCTGATAGAACTACTTCAGATGTATTAAAACGAGTAAGTGCAAAATAATAAATTTGTAATTGTAAGAGGATTGAATGAGAGATATAATATTTCATTTTTGAATAATGCCCCATTGCCCAGCACAGAAAGTGATAAAAGAGCATTTGCCTTTGATTTAATACCTTCTCAGATTATTGATAATATTATTATCAACAAAACTGCTACCCCAGATTTACCCGCTGATTTTGGCGGAGGAGGTATTTTTATATCTACAAAATCTATTCCGGATAAAACATTTCTGGAAGTTTCTTCTTCTGTTGGATATAATTCATTAGCAACAAGCAAGATCTTCAATACGTATTCAGTTGGTAAATGGCACACACTAGGAATATATGATAATTCGCAGAATATACCGTCTGCCATCCCTGAAAATCCTAAAAATTGGATCACCAATCAGCAACAGATGGAAATGGCGAAAAACTTTAAAAATGATTTTGGAACAAAAGCCATTAAGATGTTACCTAATTTGAGTTTCAACATTAATAGTGGTTGGGCACACACTTTCAAAAATAATCACAGAGTAGGAATCGTATTTGCTCAGAATTACAATAGTTCTTACAATAAATATTCTGTCTTGCGAACAAATTATACTAATAATCCGAATAATGATGCAGATGTAATGTTAGATGATTATTACAACATTGTGAATACACAAAATATTGTTATCAACACCAGTTTATTAAACATTGGATACAAGTTTAATAATCTTCATCAATTGAGTGTAAAAAATATACTGATACTTAATTCCAATCAATCTACAATTGAACAATATGGCACAAAAGCACCATTAGATTCTAACAGAACAGTAGATAAAAACATCGCTTTATTTTACACACATTCAAAAATTTATTCTACACAAATTTCATCTGATAATGAAATAGAAAAATTAGGTATCAAATCACATTTAAGTGTAGGATATAGTAATATAAACATTGTAACGCCCAATGTTCGATATATGAGTTATTCAAAATTCTTGCGTATTCAAAATTTGCCTGATCCATCCGAACCACCGCCACCTTACATTAAAGATACAATGTATGCAGCTAATATATCCAATGCGTCCACTGGTCCGGATTATGCCGGATACAGATTCTATTCCAGAATGAATGAAGATATTCGCTCGATAAAATGGGATATTGAAAAAAGTATCAACATTGCTTCAATTAAGTTGGCTTTCCAAACGGGCTATTATTTTCAACAAAGACAAAGAAATTTTGACATAAGACAGTTTGGTTATGCAAAATATACTCAGATGGGAAAATTTTTTGAAGATAGTTTATTGTATTTACCGACGGATCAAATTTTTTCTGAGCAAAATATAGGCGTATTATCCAACAATAAAACAGGATTTAAATTAATTGAAGTTACAAAACCCAGTGATAAATACTTTGCGAAATCTAATAATCATGCAACATATTTGATGAGCATAGCAGAATATATGTTTATTAAGGTAATAGCAGGTGTAAGATATGAATATTTTAATCAACAACTTTTTGCTAAACGTAATCAACAAGATACAATTTCAATTAATAATACATACAAAAATCTTTTACCAAGCATTAATTTAATTTTTAACATTAGTGATAAAAATTCCATTCGTATATGTTATTCTAAAACGCTTAACAGACCTGAGTTTAGAGAATTAGCGCCGGTGAGTTGGTACAACCCTGTAAACAGATTAGTATATTATGGAAATGATACCTTATTGCCGGCTAGTATTCACAACTTTGACTTGCGTTATGAAATTTATCCGGGAAAAGGACAAATGTTCACTTTTACACCATTTTATAAGTATTTTATTAATCCAATTGAACAAGTGATGTCGCCCGGTTATACGGATGAAATCACTTGGGCTAATGCATCGTATGCAAAAGTTTATGGCGTTGAAGCAGAATTTAGAATAGAGTTGTCCAGCATCTTTAAGTCCCCAAAAGATAGCAATTCGATATTTGAAAAATTGTCTGTGTTTAATAATATAGCACTTATTCAATCCGAAGTAATACTTCCACAAAATATTCATTCTGCATCCAATAAAAGAGCTTTACAAGGTCAGTCGCCATTTCTGATTAATACAGGAATGACTTATTTTGATAAAAAAACAAACTGGCGTATCACAATTGCATATAACAGAATTGGTCGGAGAATATTATTTGCAGGCAATCAAAGAGACCCGGATAGATACGAAACAGGCAGAGATATTATAGATTTTCAAATTGCTAAATCATTCTTTAAAAATAAATTAGAACTTAAATTCAACATCAGAGATATTTTACATCAATATCAATATGTTTATCAAAATGCAGACAATAACACAAAGTATAATAAGGCAACAGATTTTACGATATTGAAAATAGCTTATCCTACAATTTATCAGTTTAATGTATCCTACAAATTTTAAGAAGTATGTTTATTGTAGATTGTGAAAAATATGTTGTCCATAAAAATGGAATTATTGTAGATATGTCCAAAACAGAATTAGAAATAATTAAGATATTATCACTTGTTCCTGGAAAAGTTTACAGCAGAACAGAAATATTCAAATCCATCTGGCCACACGATACTTCTATCAAAGAAAGAACTGTAGATGTACACATTGTAAGTATTCGCAAAAAACTTGGACAAAACATTATTAAAACTATAAAGGGTGTTGGTTATAAATTAAACATTGAGCCAGTGAAAATAATTGAACGTTAGTTTAACTGAAAATTAATGTATAAACAAACACAAGTTAATAATTAGTAAATACTAACTACTCAACTTTGTGGTACAAAATTAAAAACAAAAAGCTATGAAAAAATCAATTCTACCTGCCATTGCGATTGTTGCAATGCTTCAAACTAACACGGCACAACAGCCGTTTTTTCAACCCACCACTTATCGTGGTGCCTTTGCTCCAGCACCTACGCCAATGTGGACAGATACCTGGTGTGAATGGGATCCGCAAAACAGAGTGTACCCAGCACCAAATGTTACTATCACATCCAACATTACAACTAATACCACGTGGTCAACCGGACAAGTGATTTTACTAAGTGGTCAAATTTTTGTAAAGAATAATGCGGTATTAACTATTCAACCCGGTGTGATTATCAGAGGAGATAAAAGTATACCAGGTGCGAGTTTATTCATTACCAGAGGTTCGAAAATTATTGCTCAGGGAACCCCTAATCAACCCATTGTATTTACATCAGATCAAGCCCCCGGACAAAGAAACATCGGTGATTGGGGAGGAGTTGTTCTTTTGGGCAATGCCTCTATTAATGCGTCAGGCGGAACAAATTACATTGAAGGATTGTCGCCAAGCTCTGACACTCAATATGGAGGCGGCTCATCACCTAATGATGATGATAGTTCGGGTATTCTCAAATATGTTCGAATTGAATTTGGAGGGTATCCGTATCAACCCAATAAAGAAATAAACGGCTTAACTTTTGGAGGCGTTGGTAGAAAAACAGTTATTGATTATGTGCAAGTTTCTTTTGTAAACGACGATAGTTTTGAATGGTTTGGTGGAGCAGTGAATTGCAAACATCTGGTTTCATACAGAAATTTAGACGATGATTTTGATACAGACGAGGGATACCATGGCTTAGTACAGTTTGGCTTAGCAGTAAGAGATCCACAAATTGCAGATAATCCTTCTGTTTCAACCAGTGAAGGTTTTGAATCCGACAACGACCCTACCGGAAGCACTGCTACACCCAAAACTTCAGCTATTTTTTCCAATATTACTGTTATAGGGCCTTACAGAGGGAATACTTCTAACTCAATTGCATCGGGCTTTAGAAGAGGAGCAAGAATTCGCAGAAACTCAGAGCTTAAAATTTTCAACTCTATTCTTATGGATCATCCAAGAGGAGTAATGATAGACGGAACTGCTTGCGAAAACAATGCTACAACCGGACTGCTAAAATTCAAATATAACATTGTGGCTGGTAATCAAACAGGAAAAGTAACAGAAGTAGTGAGTGGAAGTACATTCAATGCACCGGCCTGGTTTGGCGCTAATAATAATGATTCCTTAGTTTCTACTTCTGGAATTTTGGTTAATCCTTATGATTTCTACAATCCGGATTACAGACCTGTTTCGACAGGAATAGCTAATTCTGGTGCAGATTTCAACGATCCTGTATTTACTAATTTAGTAGCTGGTATAAATAATTTAAGTCCTAATGTATCTTCTATTCTTGTGTTTCCAAATCCTGCCAATGATAGAGTTAATATTCAAGCCAACGAAAAAATAAATTCCATAGAAGTTTATTCATTAACCGGACAAAGTATTCTCAAAAGAGAAATAAATGATCAACTTTATTCAATTGAACTTAACAACTTGAGTTCAGGATTTTATATTATTAAAATTAATACTGAAAAAGCTGTGATTACAAAGCAATTAATTAAAAACTAAAGTTATATCAGATAGTCAATTAACAGGGTTAGAGGATTCTCTAACTCTGTTTTTTATTTTAAACGATTATATTTATTCATAGCATTCTGAATACCTTCAAAGACAAAGCACAGCACCGCATCTA
>CAZNVL010000004.1:0-55333 GCA_964576565.1 uncultured Flavobacteriaceae bacterium
CTCTTCTCTCTACTGGTGTTTCTATCCTATTTTTCACAAGCCCAGTCGGACACTGTAAAAATTGCCGCTACGCTTACCCCAGAGCAAATCGCACAAAACGATTATAACTCAGGATTGAACTATTTAAACAACAACAATCCTACTATGGCTATCCAACTATTTACTCAAGCATTGCAAAATTTACCAAACTTTGAAAAGGCCTATTACAACAGAGCATTAGCATACATCAAACTTAAAAATTATCAGGACGCCTTAAAAGACATCAACCAGGCCATACAATTAAAACCATCTGACGAATATTATTTCACCAAATCATTGATATTTTTTCATCAAAATAATAAAGACAGTCAAGAACAAGTGTTACAAAAGGTTTTAATCCTCAATCCCAATCATGCCGAAGCCAATTACTATTTAGGGATGCTGTATTTTAATTATCAGGATTATGATAAAGCATTGCAATACTATCAAAAAGCCGTACAATCCAAGTCCGATTACGCTTATGCTTACAACGATTTAGCATCTACTTATCTGATGAAAAACGATTTGGATAATGCGATTAAAAATTATGAATTGGCGGCTAAATACTCGCCACAAGCGTTTATCTACAATAATTTAGGTTCTGCCTACAGACAAAAAAAAGATTATACCAAAGCCATTGAGGCCTACACCAAAGCTACTATGATAGATGAAAATTATTTTTTAGCGTATATTAATTGCGGTGCCGCCCGATTAGAAAAAGGCGACATTCCCGGAGCAAAAAGCGAATTTGAAAAAGTGATAAAAAAAGACCCCAAAAATTCTGCTGCATACAATGGTTTAGCAGGTGTTTATATCAAAGAAAAAGATTATAAAAAAGCGAAAGAAATGGCTACTCGTGCCATAGAATTAGATCCCAACAATGGTCAGGCCTATTACAATCGTGGCATTGCCAGACAAATGTTACGTGAAGAAGAAGAATGTTGTAAAGATTGGAAAAAAGCTTTAGATCTAGGCATTCTACCAGCAAAATCCTTTATCTCTTCTGACTGTGAAGATTAAGTAAAAACTAAAATAGCAAAAATATGAAAACCTTACATTTTTTAATAGCAATTTTTTTGAGTGTGCCAATGCTCGCACAAAACGTGGAATTTGAAAAGAAAAATTTTCCAGGTAGAAAAGATGAATTAAACGAAGCCAAAGATAACATCAAAAAAGGCGATGAAATTTTTGAACAAGGTGAGGCCTATTACAGAGATGCGTTGCCGTATTACTTAAAGGCACAAGCATTTAATCCCAATAACGCAAAACTTAACTTTAAAATTGGACTTGCTTACTTGCACTCCTTTGATAAGAAAAAGGCCTATGATTATATTTTGAAAGCATTTACATTAGACCCACAAGTAGATCCAAAAATTCGTTATTACATGGGAAGAGTGTATCATTTGAATTCCGAATGGGACAAAGCCATTCAAGAATACAACATGTATTTGAATAGTACTAAAGATAAAAATGAAATCAAAGACGTGAAGAAAAAAATAGAAGAATGTAATAACGGAAAAATTTTATCACAAACTCCCATGCGCGTTTGGGTAGATAATTTAGGTCCGGAAGTAAATACCTCTTTTAATGAATACTCTCCTGTCATTACTACAGACGAAAGTGTTTTAATGTTCACTTCCCGTCGCCCCGGCGGAGTGGGCAATAAAATTGATGAAAACAAAAACGAATACTTTGAAGATGTGTGGGTAAGTTATAAGTCAGGCAAGAAATTCACAACAGCCGTAAACTTGGGCACACCTGTTAATACAGAAAATCACGATGCCGCAGTATGTTTATCACCTGATGGACAAAAATTAATTACCTATCAAGGCGGCGTCAATGGTGGTGATTTATTTATTTCTTATTTAGTTGGAAAAGTTTGGTCTAAACCAGAAAATCTTGGAAAAGCCATCAATTCCAAATACCACGAATCCTCTGCTTCATTTTCTTATGACGGAAAAATTTTATACTTTGTGAGCGATAGAGAAGGCGGATATGGAGGCCATGATATTTATTACTCTGAAATCAATGAAAAAGGGAAATTTGAAAAAGCTGTGAACATCGGTCCTGTTATTAATACAGAATACGATGAAGAAGCCGTGTATATGATGCCCGATGGAAAAACAATGTACTTTGCTTCCAAAGGGCACAATTCTATTGGTGGTTATGATGTATTTAAAACGACCTTTGAAAATGGACAATGGACAAAGCCAATTAATATCGGTGTCCCGATTAATACACCGGATGACGATGCTTTTTTTGCATTAGCTGGAAGTGGACGCAGAGCATACTATTCTTCTGCTTCACTCGGTGGCTATGGTGGAATGGATCTTTACAAAATTACCATCCTTGGGCCGGAAAAACAACCTTTGCTCAATACGCAGGATCAACTATTAGCAATGGCAGCTAAACCCGTTACAAATTTAAAAGTAGAACAAGCCGTAGAAGTCACAAAACCCAAAATGACTTTATTAAAAGGCATCGTGTATGATGCAAAAACCAATGAACCATTAGAAGCCATACTTAATCTCATTGATAATGAAAAAAATGTGATACTCGCATCGTTCAAATCCAATGCCGCTACCGGAAAATATCTGGTGACTCTTCCTTCTGGAAAAAACTATGGTATTGCTGTTCAACGCGAAGGATATTTGTTCCATTCAGAAAACTTCAACTTACCGGCAGATGCTGAATACCAAGAGGTTACAAAAGATATTCCTCTCAAGAAAATTGAAATTGGAAATGCTATTGTATTAAAAAATATCTTCTTTGATTTTGATAAAGCTACCTTGCGTCCGGAATCTTACAACGAATTGGATAGATTAGTAACACTGCTTACAGAAAATCCTTCTATTAAAGTAGAAATCTCTGCACATACCGATAGCAAAGGTTCAGATGAGTATAATATGAAACTTTCTCAAAAACGTGCAGAATCGGTGGTGAATTATTTAATTAATAAAGGTATTTCCTCGGATAGGTTAATTGCAAAAGGATATGGAGAAACACAACCAATTGATACCAATGACACCGAAGAAGGGCGTCAAAATAACAGACGAGTTGAATTCAAAATCGTTAGTGCGAAATAGTTCCTTATTAGTTACTTTTTTCAATAATAGAAGTAAGTTCTAAAAATTGTTCGTAATGTAGTTGTTCGGGTCGTTTGTCTAAATAGGGAAGTGTAATAGCCGATGTCCATTTCTTCAAACTATTTTTCAATGTTTTTCTACGCTGTTGAAAAGAAGTTTTAACTACATCAAAAAAAAGTTTTTCATCAACGGGTAATCGAAAATGTTTGTTTTCAAGCGCAATGACTGCTGATTTAACTTTTGGCGGTGGATTGAAATTTCCTTCATTTATGGTAAATAGATATTTGGTCGTGTAAAAAGTTTGAATGAGCACGCTGAGTATGCCATAGTTTTTGTTACCGGGTGGTGAGCAAATTCTTTCTGCTACTTCTTTTTGAAACATTCCAACGAGATATTCTACATTGTGTTTATTTTCTAAAACCTTAAACAAAATCTGACTGGAAATGTTATAGGGGAAATTCCCAATGATATTCACCTTTTGATTAGATAAAATCTTTTCAATAACTTCTGATTTCAAAAAGTCCTCTAATAAAAATTGGTTGGCATGTTTAGGAAACTTTGATTTTAAATATTGGATGGATTCTGTATCAATATCAATAGCCACAAAATTATTTTCTGGCAGATGTTTTAATAAGTGTTCCGTTAATACACCTGTACCTGCTCCAATTTCAATAGTAAAGTGAATGGGATATTGCAAAAAAGTATGAACAATTTTTTCTGCAATATTTAAATTAGTGAGAAAGTGCTGCCCCAAATGCTTTTTAGCTTTTACCACGGATTCACTATTGAATGGATTTTAAAACTGTTCGTGTCGCTACAAATTTTCCTTCAAATTTTTTCTTGTGTTCATTTTGCAATGAACTAGCAAATTCTTTTTGATACTTTTCAAGATCTTCTACTTTTTCAAAATAGTACTGGATATTATATGTTGAAAGGTCTTCTGACATTGCTGAATATACCTGAAAGATTTTATAGCTCGTAAAGCATCCCGTCTGCATTACATCCGGAATATGCTTGCTTTTCATCCACTTCAGCCATTCTTCTTCTAATTCTTTATCAATAGAGATAGTAACAGAATAAATATACATAACGGAGGGCAAATATAATAATGATTGTATGAAATGGTGCTTTTATTTATTGGAATCGCTGTTTGATTGAGTGAAAAATTTTAATTTTGCAGTAATTATTATTTAAATTTGTGGCAAAATAGGACATGATTAAACACATAAACTTTATAGCATCTGTAATTTTGCTAATGTTTTTCATTGATTTAAGAGCACAATCCACACAAACTTTCACATTCAACTATACAGGTGCCGCACAACAATTTACAGTTCCGCCCTGTGCAAATACCATTACTGTGACAGTAGCGGGGGCACAAGGAGGCGCCTCATCCAGTGGTGCAATGAATTTTGGAGCTACTGTAAGTGGTGTTTTGAATGTTACCGCCGGACAAGTGCTGCAAATTAATGTGGGTGGACAAGGTACTTGTCCTACGACGCCTAATGGTGTGCCAGGTGGTGGTGGATGGAATGGAGGTGGCAATGGAGTTGGCGTATCTTTATCTGGACAGTTTCCTTCCTGTGGGGGAGGTGGTGCATCTGATATACGAGTTCCACCGTATGGATTAAATGATAGAATTGTGGTAGCCGGAGGAGGTGGAGGACAGAATGGTGGATCGGCGTCTAATCTTGTTTCAGGAGGTGCGGGCGGTTGTGCTTCCGGAAATGCTGGACAAGGTTCTCTTTATACCGGGACCGGTGGAACGGGTGGTACTCAAACGTCTGGTGGAACTGGTGGTCCACCCTGGAGTGGTGGAGGAAATACCGGACAAAACGGGAGTTTAGGTCAAGGTGGTAATGGAGCGGTAGGTGCTAATGGTGCTCAAGCGCATGGTGGTGGCGGTGGTGGTGGGTATTATGGTGGAGGCGGAGGTGGAAGTGATGGTTGCTGTAATGGCTCAAATGGAGGTGGAGCTGGTGGCGGTGGATCTAGTTTGGTTCCAGCTGGAATGGCTTGCAATGCAGGGAATAACCCTGGAAATGGCTATGTTATTATTATTGCACCTGTATGTAGTTGTACTGTTGCAGCGTCCAATAGCGGTGATGTATGTACAGGCGGAACGTTTTCTTTATCCGCAACTACTGTTACTAATGCTACTTCTTATGCATGGAGTGGACCCAATGCTTTCAGCAGTTCACAACAAAATACTGTTGTCACAAACGCCCCCGTTTCTGCGAGCGGTGTATACACAATTTTAGTAACCGCACCAAATGGCACCTGTGCTGCTACTACTACTGTAAATGTAGTATCGCCCGGTACCATCACTGTGTTTCCTGCTGATACGGTTTGTCAATCTACTTCGTTTACTTTAACAGCAACAAATAATTCTACACTTGCTACTACTTATACATGGAGTGGTCCATCATCTTTTACATCTACTCAACAAAATCCTGTGCTAAATGGTATTTTACCATCACAAGCAGGAGTGTATACAGTAACCACAACTGTGACTATGGGAACTCTTCAATGTACCGCAAGTGCCTCTTCCTCCTTAAATGTCCTTCCAATTTATACTCCGAATGTAACACCACCTACCACTATTTGTGTAGGGGATAATATGAGCTTTACAGCAACGGCTAATTCAGCAAGCAGTTATTCTTGGAGTGGTCCCAATAACTATACCGCTAATACTCAAAACATCAACTTTACTAATGCACAAGCCAATCAATCCGGAACGTATACTGTAACGGCTATTTTTATAAGTGGAAATGTTAGTTGTTCCACCTATACTACTACGGATTTATCTGTGCTCCCAAAAGTTAATTTTACTCTCAGTCCTATTCCAAATGTTTGTCCCGGAGAAACCATTCAAATCAATGGACCTACAGGAGCCTCTTCCTATACCTGGGTGAATCCTTATGGACAGGTTGTGTCCAATCAGCAAGATTTAAATATTCCAAACGCTAATTTTGGAATGAGTGGTGTCTATACGGTTTCAGTACAACCCAATGGGGGATGTGTCTCCTCCAATAGCATCAATGTAACTGTATTAACTCCAATTTCATTTTCAGTAGTACCAACAGACAAGACCATCTGCAGGGGGGATAGCGTTTTTGTGTATGCGATGTGTTTAGGTGGAAGCGGCGTTTACAATTATCAATGGTATCCGTATAATGGTTTGTACTTTCCTTCTGGATTTGCCAATATAGCACAACCACAACAAAGCACCTATTATACAGTAATAGCAAACGATGTGAGTTGTCCGCAGCAAACTATCACAAGTAGTTTCTGGATTAATGTATTACCACTACCAGAACCTAATTTTATATACGATAAAATAAAAGGATGCAGACCATTGTGTGTGCATTTAAGTGGGCATTCATCTCCTACATCTATCAACACAATATGGGATTTTGGGTATAACTTGTATGCCAATGGAGATAGTGTCCGTTATTGTTTTGAAAAGGTCGGCGTTTATCCCGTAAAAGTATTATTGGTAGATTCTAATGGTTGTAAAAATGAAGTCATCGCACCGTTTGTGATAGAGGTTTATCCAAGGCCAGAACCTGCTATTTATTTTACTCCCAATCCTGCCACTTTATTGCACAATGAAGTAGAATTTACTGCCACCTACAATACCCAATCCCCTATTGTGCAATGGCATTGGGATTTTGGAGATATTATGACAAACAGCGATACCGCCAATACTCAAAATGCAAGCTATACTTATACTTATGTGGCCAATTATCCTGTGATGCTGATAGCAACTAATGAATATGGCTGTACCGATACAGTGTACAGGGTGATTAGTGTAACAGAAGAATTTACAATGTATATTCCGGATGTATTTACGCCAAATGGTGACGGGCTGAATGATGTATTCACAGTGAAAGGGGCAGGATTTGTAGAAGAAGGTTTTGAAATGTTGATATTTGATCGATGGGGACATTTAATTTTTAAAAGTAATAGCCCTTATGTAGGTTGGGATGGAAAAATAAAGGGTGTAGATGCCAAAAATGATGTGTATGTGTATAAAATAAGATGTTTTACAACGGTGCAAAACATAAAGAAGGAATTTGTAGGGCATTTGACATTGTATCGATAAAGTGTGGTGGGGTGCGGTGGTGTTATTTTTTCAGAGAGTTAATGAATTGTAAATTATTGGATAGTAACTACTTTTTATATAGCGTTAAGTTAATTGTAATAGACGCATAGGTGCAAGATATTAAATGAAAGAGAAATATACATTTACTGATTGTGCCTTCTTCTTTTATTACACGTTGTTGTAGTCGTGTCTCTTGCCTTTTTCCCAACAGGGATCGTTGGGAAAGAGAGAATAAAGATTAGGACTTTAGTTGCCGTAATCTGAAATAAATTTGATTCGTACCAGACGAATTTCTTCTTCGGTAGTATCTTTACCAAATTCTTTAATAGCTTCTTCTAAACTATCTGTTTCGGACTCTTTGAAGTATAAGATTATATCTTCTACCTTATCTTCGTCTATTACATCGTATATGTAGTAATCAAGATTTATTTTGGTGCCGGAATACACAATAGATTCTAGTTCATCTAACAATTCATTAAATTCAATTTTTTTCATTTTACAGATTTCTTCCAGGTCTATTTTTCTGTCAATGCTTTGTATGATAGATACTTTTAATTGAGATTTATTGGCGGATGTTTTGATAACAATGTCTGTCGGGCGTTCTATTTCATTTTCAGTTACGTATTTTTTAATAAGAGCCACAATGGGTTTTCCAAATTTAAGTGCTTTACCTTGCCCAACACCACTGATTTTGGATAGTTCCTCAATAGTGATAGGATATTGTGTAGCCATTTCAGAGATAGAATTTTCCTGAAATACCACATAAGGCGGTAAGTTGTTTTGTTTGGCAATTTTTCTGACTTCATCTTTTAAGAGATGAAAGAGTGTTTCATCGAGCGCTGTACTTCCTGATTTGGGTGAGATAGTTATGTCGTCATCGTCTTTTTCTGCGTCGCTGAAGTCCTGATCTTTGGTAAACAGCACAGGATATGGTTCTTCCATAAATTTTCGTCCTTGTTCGCTTAATTTTAAGACGCCATAGGTTTCAATTTCTTTTTGAATAAAGCCATTCACAATGGCTTGACGAATAATGGCATTCCAGTATTTTTCATCTTTATCATCTTCTAGCCCCTTGCCCCACATTTCTAATTGATTGTGTTTGTATGAACGGGCAGTGGTGGTCATGTTGGCAATGAGGATGTTTACAATGTCTTTGGCTTTGTGTTTTTCTTTAGTTTCAAGGATTGTTTCTAATGCGAGTTCCAGATCATTTTGGGCGTCAAATTTTTCTTTTGGATGGCGACAGTTATCGCACATTTTATTGCAATTTTCTTCCTCAAATGCTTCGCCGAAATAATGTAATAAATATCTTCTGCGACAGGAGGAGGTTTCTGCAAAGGCGGCCGTTTCCTGTAACATTTGTTTGGCTATTTCCTGCTCACTGATGGGTTTGTCACGCATGAATTTTTCTAATTTCTGAATGTCGTAATAGCTGTAAAAGGCCAGACAATGTCCTTCACCACCATCTCGTCCTGCGCGTCCGGTTTCCTGATAGTAACCTTCTAATGATTTAGGAATATCGTAGTGGATTACAAAACGAATGTCGGGCTTATCTATTCCCATACCGAAAGCAATGGTTGCTACGATTACCTCAATTTCTTCATTTAGGAATTTATCTTGTACTTTGCTTCTGTCTTTTGATTCCATACCGGCATGATAGGCGGCCGCACGAATACCGTTGATTTGAAGGTGTTCGGCGAGTTCTTCTGTTTTTTTACGACTTAAACAATAAATAATGCCTGATTTTCCTGCGTTCTTTTTAATAAAGGAAATGATTTGTTTGGTAGCACCGATTTTTGGTCTTATTTCATAATAAAGATTAGGGCGGTTAAAGGATGATTTGTAAACGGTGGCATCCATCATGCCGAGGTTTTTCTGAATATCTTGCTGTACTTTTGGAGTAGCGGTGGCGGTGAGTGCCATCACGGGTGGACTGCCTAGTTTGTCAACAATAGGGCGTATTTTTCGGTATTCAGGTCTGAAGTCGTGTCCCCATTCTGAAATACAGTGTGCTTCATCAATAGCGAAGAAGGAAACTTTAAATTCTTTGAAAAATGAGATATTGTCTTCTTTATTTAATGTTTCGGGTGCAACGTATAATAATTTACATTTTCCGCTTAATACGTCTTGTTTAACTTTTTTGGTTTCTGTTTTATTTAATGTTGAATTTAAGAAGTGCGCGATATTGGTGTTTGTACTAAATCCTCTTACCAGGTCTACCTGATTTTTCATTAATGCAATCAAAGGTGAGACCACGATGGCTGTTCCTTCACTGAGTATAGCGGGTAATTGATAACACAAGGATTTTCCGCCACCTGTTGGCATAATTACAAATACATTCTCACCTTTTAAGACACTTTTGATGATGGCTTCCTGATTGCCTTTAAAGTTATTGAAACCAAAAAAGCTTTTTAAAGTCCCATAAATTTCTTTATCTGTAAAATCTCGGACAGTGCTTGTTTTTTTATTGGAAGGTTTTGTAGATGTTTTTGTGTCCTTATTTTTTTCAGAAGTGTTATCTGAAGATTTTTTTGTTTTTTTCTTTGCTTCTGGCATTTCTAATGTTGATGAGTTCATTTTCTTTTTCATTTTATTTTCGGACTATAAATATAGAGAATTTAATTTCGTTTTTTGGTCTATTTTTTATATTTTTAGGTAAACTTTTAGACAAATATACAAAATTGTTAGATTAAAAAACAATTATTTTTTGTTAGCAATGGTATAGAATGCGTCTGTAAGTCAGATAGGCGATGGAAGAAAAACGCGTATCGCGTATTATGGTGATTTAATTCATATCTTTTGCACTTGCAGAGTTCATGAAAGATGCGTAAAAAAATAATTAAATAGATTTAAACTTTTTCGTATCTTTGAATCTAAATTTAAACTTATAAATCTAAATTTATGAAAGCAAAAGTAGTATTATTTAATTTAATTGTGGGGGCTTTTGTTGTACAAGCTCAAACGTTTAAGAAGGGGACACTTTTGATAGGTATATCAGAGGGTTCTACCTGGGCACGTTATACAACTTCTGATTTTTATACTAAACAGGTAATAAGTGATGCTCTTGTAAAAGGGGATAGAGATCCGCTTCAAATAGAATATGGTATTAGTAACAAATGGGGAATTGCGGTGAGTTTTGGAAATGATATTTTTAAAATCAACCCAAAAGAAAGTTATCATTACAACTATTCTGATGTAATGAAATCTAAAACCAGAGAATCGGTTGTTGAAATCAACTATCATTTTTATACGCAGCACAAGTGGGATCTTGCAGTATTTGGGGGACTGGGAAGTTTTAAGGTAGAGTTATTTGATAATAATTCTAAATGTTTAAAGGATGCAAAGATGTTGTATGATAAAGGTGGCATTGTGCGTTATGGACTAAAAGCAAGATATTATGTCTTCAATCGTTTTTCTGTTTTAGGTATGTTGAGTATGTTTGGTGCGACTTCCCATTCAGGTCAATTGAAAAGCAATACAGATGTGTCTGTACAAAGAATAGAAACACGTGTGAGTGGCCTAACGTTAGAGTTTGGTCTTTCCTATAAAATTATCAAATAGATTGGTTTTTAATTTGAAAGTATTTAAAGACAGGATAGATTTTAATTGGCAGTTAATACAATATCAAGTAACTTGTAATTTTTTATTTTCATTTAATCTGGTATGTTTAGTTTTATCAATGCCTCTTTGGCGGCCAATTGTTCTGCTTGTTTTTTACTGTAATGTTCTGATTCGGCTACATTCTCATTATTTAGATACAAAACTACTTTGAAAATGGTTTCATTATTTAAATATGTTTTATCTTTTACTTTAAATTGTATTTGCCACTTATATTTTTGGGCGTAACGAATGATTTTAGATTTATAATCTGTGTCTTCAATATCTTTTACTTCGTTGAGTTGACGAATGATTTTTTCTTCAATAAATTTTTCAGAAAAATGTACCCCTTTATCCAAATAAATGGCGCCAATCAAAGCTTCTAAAACATCTCCTAATACAGAGGATTTTTCAAACTCTTTCTCGGATAATTGATGCTGAATCCATTTTTGGATGCCCAGTTTAATACTTAATTCTCTTAATATCTGTTTATTGACGAGTTTAGTTCTATATTTTGTTAGGTCGCCTTCTGGTAGATCTTTGTATCGTTTAAATACATAATGTGCAATTATTAAATTTAATACAGCATCGCCTAAAAACTCTAAACGTTGATAGTTGACCTGTGCTTTTTTGCTTGGGTGCAAAAATGCTTCTTTATAGATCTCTGAATCTGAAATTTCAAATCCTAAAAATCTTTCCAATTCAGTTACAAAATCATTTTTTCTTTTTTTAAAAAAAGAAAACAAAACTATAAAATTATGGTTGGAATTTTTTAATTACAATACAGGCATTGTGTCCACCAAATCCAAATGTATTACTCATTGCTATGTTGACTATTCGCTTTTGCATTTTGTTGAATGTAAGGTTTAGTTTTGGATCTATTTCCGGGTCGTCTGTAAAATGATTGATGGTGGGGGGAATAGCATCGTTGAGTACGGCTAACAAAGTGGCTATGGCTTCAATCACACCGGCTGCCCCTAATAAGTGTCCTGTCATAGATTTGGTAGAACTGATGTTGAGTTTGTAGGCGTGCTCTCCAAATAAGCTGACAATAGCTTTTAACTCTGCCACATCGCCTAATGGGGTAGAAGTACCATGCGTATTAATATAGTCCACATCGGTTATGGATAATCCTGCATCTTCTAATGCGCGTTGCATCACTAATCGGGCACCTAATCCATCGGGGTGCGGGGCGGTAATATGATAAGCGTCTGCACTCATTCCGCCGCCGATTATTTCTCCGTAAATTTTTGCTCCTCTATTAAGAGCATGTTCTAATTCTTCCAGGACCATGGCGCCTCCGCCTTCACCTAATACAAAGCCGTCCCGGTCTTTGTCGTAAGGACGGGAGGCGGTTAGGTAGTTTTCATTATTCGTACTCAGTGCTTGTGCTGCATTAAAACCTCCGATGCCGGATTCGTTGATGGCGGCTTCACTTCCTCCTGCCACGATGGCAAGGGCTTTTCCCCAGCGAATGTAGTTAAACGCATCTATGATAGCATTGGTAGAAGAAGCACACGCTGAGACCGTTGTGAAGTTAGGGCCTCTTAATCCATAACGAATGGAGATGTGTCCGCTGCATATATCGGCAATCATTTTGGGAATGAAAAAGGGATTGAATCGTGGCGTACCATCGCCTTTTGCAAAGGCAAATGTTTCCTGTTGAAAAGTATCCAGTCCTCCAATGCCTGATCCCCAAATAACGCCTACTTCATCTTTGTTGATGTTCTCTTTTGCAATGCCGGATTCTTCAATGGCCTGAACTGCTGCGGCCATTCCGTAGTGTGTATAGGTGTCTACTTTGCGGGCTTCTTTTTTATCGAAATAATCCAGTGCATTGAAGTTTTTTACTTCGCAGGCAAAGCGGGTTTTGAATTTAGAAGCATCAAATCGTGTAATGGGCCCGGCGCCGCTTATTCCATTTAAGAGCTTGTCCCAATAATCTTGTACATTATTTCCCAATGGAGTAATGGCGCCAATGCCTGTTACTACAACGCGTTTTGGTAACTTCATTGAGGATTATTTTTTTGCATTGGACTCAATGTAAGCAATGGCTTCTCCGACGGTTGAAATTTTTTCGGCTTGTTCATCAGGAATAGCGATGTCAAATTCTTTTTCAAATTCCATAATTAACTCTACTGTGTCTAATGAATCAGCACCTAAATCGGTAAATTTGGCTGTTTCTGTAACTTCTTTTTCATCTACTCCTAACTTATCTACAATAATTGATTTAACTTTGCTTGCGATTTCTGACATAGTTTTAATTTTTAAGGCGGCAAATTTAATGAATATATTTTTTAATTTCCAAAATGCTTTTTTAACATTTAAAAGTATCTAATTTTAATTTACTTTTGTGCCTTGAATGGTATGTATGGAAGATTTTATTGTTAATAAGGTAGCACAGAGTCCTTTGATTACTATTGATTTGAAGGATTTTTATCCACAGCCAAGGGAATATGAACTGTTTGATATAGCTGATTTTTTATATGAGCGCCTGATATTAAAAGAAAAAGATTTTCGTCAGAAATTAAAAGAAATAGAATATTCTAATTACAAGGATAAATTTTTAGGGGTGTTTTGTTCTGAAGATGCTATTGTGCCCCGCTGGGCTTATTTATTGGTTGTAACACATTTTAATCCTTATGTCAAAGATATTTTTTTTGCGGATAAAAAATCTCTGATAGAATGTATTATGAATGAAAAAATACGTGCACTGGATGTGAATCTGTATAAAGATAAGCCGATAGTTATTAAAGGGTGTTCGGATATAGAAATTCCGGTGAGTACTTATGTTTTATTAACGCAACGATTAATGCCGGTGGCTAAAAGCATTATGTATGGTGAGCCCTGTAGTACAGTGCCTTTGTTTAAAAGAAAATAGAGTTATGGTTTTAAAGAGAATTTATTGGTGTTGTAAACTCCTTGGAATAGTAATTTGTTTTTTATTAGGGACGAACCCATATTATGCGCAAAGATATTACTCCTTTCAAATGGCTTTATTAAAATATAATGGTGGTGGGGATTGGTATGCTAATTTAGAAACTTCATTGCCTAATCTTATTAAATTCTGCAATAATGAATTAAAAATGAATATCAACCCCGAGCAGGCGATTGTAGAACCCGGGTCAAAGGAAATATTCAAATATCCTTTTATACACATGACGGGGCATGGGAATATTATTTTTTCAGAGGCAGAAGCACAAAATCTTAGAAAATATCTTATGGCGGGTGGTTTTTTGCATATCAGTGATAATTATGGATTGGATAAATTTATTCGTCGGGAGATGAAAAAAGTGTTTCCGGAGTTAGAGTTTGTAGAGTTGCCTTTTTCTCATCCTATTTATCATCAGGCATTTAACTTTCCGAATGGATTACCCAAAATTCACGAGCACGATAATAAGTCACCACAGGGTTTTGCGTTGATTTATCAAGGACGAGTGGTTTGTTTTTATGATTATGAGTGTGATTTGGGAGATGGTTGGGAAAATACTGAAATTCATAATGATTCGCCGGAAAAACATCGGGAAGCACTAAAAATGGGAGCGAATATAGTACAGTATGTGCTCACACAATAGCCGATAAGAAAGTTGCAACACAGCGGAGTGGTTTTATCACTTTAGATTTGTATCTAAAAATTCGACTATCTTTTTGTATAAATGATAACGGGTATATCCTCCGTAGATGCTGTGATTTTTATTGGGATAAACAAAAAAATCTAAGGGTATATTGTTTTCAACGCAGGCATTTACAAATTCCATGGCGTTTTGTAAATGCACATTATCGTCTGCTGCACCGTGTATTAAAAGTAATTTACCTTTTATGTTTTTTACCTGACGAATAGGCGAAAGTTCGTTATAGCCATAGTCATTATCTTTGGGTAATCGCATATAACGTTCGGTATAGATGTTATCATAAAATTTCCAGTTGCTCACGGGGGCAATAGAGATAGCGGCTTTAATTTCATTTGCACCTTTGGTAATCATATTTAAGGCCATAAATCCGCCATAACTCCAACCCTGAAAGGCGATGTTTTTGTCATCTACATAAGCTAAGGTCTTTAAGAATCGGACAAATTCCAGTTGATCTTGAGTTTCTAATTTCCCCAACTGCAAATAGGTACAGTGTTGAAATGCTTTGCCTTTTCCAAAAGTGCCTCTGCCATCGGCGCAGGCCACAATGTAGCCCTTTTGACATAAGAACTGATGAAACCAGTATTCATATTCAAAGGCATTATTGACTTTATTGATGCCCGGACCATTGTAAGCAGTTATATAAACCGGATATTTTTTGTTGGGGTCAAAAGAAGCGGGCTTCATAATCCAGTAATGTAATTCAATTCCATCGGATGTTTTGAAGGTATAAAATTCTTTTTTACTCAGGGGATAGTTTTTCATTTTTTCATTCAATGCTTTGTTGTCTTCTAAAACCTGAACGACTTTTCCATTTGTTGAATGTAAGGTGAATACAGGCGGCAAATCGGCTGTTTGATGCGACAGAATGTAGTATTTAAATGTAGGTGAAAATTCAATGCGGTTAAATCCATCGGGTGGGGAGATTAATTTTTTTTCTTTACCGTCCCATTTAATTTTATAAACAGGTCTATTAATAACTCCGTTTTCGGTGGATGTATAATAAATTTCTTTTTTAGCTTCATCAACTGCCTGAATGCTTTCTACATCAAAATTTCCTTGTGTAATAGGATTGACTAATTTTCCACTAATGTCATATAAGTATAAATGCTGAAATCCGTTTTGATTGCTCATCCATATAAATTGTTGGTCATTATTTACAAAGCTCAGGGCGTCGTTAATTTCAATATACGTGTTTGATTTTTCTTCAAAAATCTGTTCTGTTTTTTCTGCAATAGGATCCCATAAATAAATTTTTAAATGATTTTGATAGCGATTTAGTGTTATGAAAGATAATTTATCTGTTTTTTTTAACCACTGAAATCGTGGAATATAGAAGTCCTGAAAATTATATTGAATGGGTAACCGATGATTTTTGCCATTTGACACATCATACATCCATAGTGTTACATCCGAATTATCCTCGCCTGCTTTGGGGTATTTAAAAGAATATTTATACGGATACACATTACCTTTGTAAATATCCATCGTGTATTCTTTGACTTTTGATTCATCAAATTTTAAATAGGACAGATATTTTCCGCTGTAACTCCACTCTATAAAATCTGGTTTTCCAAATTCTTCTTCATACACCCAATCTGCCCAACCGTTCTTAATTTTATTCCATTCGCCATCGGATGTAACAGGTATTTCTTTTGTTGAAGCAAGTTCTGTTATATAGATGTTGTTGTTTTTTATGTAAGCAATTTTAGTTTCATCTGGAGAAAGTTTGGGGAACATTATTTTATCGCCATTGGATAATAGAATTAATTTTTTATTTTTTATATCCCATACATAAGTAACTGCACTGGACGAATGCCGGTAAATCTGTTCTCTTTGTGTAAATATCAAAAGATAATTTTCAGAAGGTGATAACTCGTAATCTTCTAATGATAGTTCTGGTTTTTGCTGTTCTATTTCTTTCATCAGCACCAGTGTTTGTGTGGACTTGCCTGTCAGTAATTCTTTCTTTACAATAGTTTTGTTATTATCTTCTGTGATATAAAAGTCGCCTTGCTTTGTAAAGGTAAAGTGGGGGGGAGGGTTTGTTCTGAATGTATATTTTATCCAGATATCTTCCAGTGTTATGTTTTGCTGAGCAAAAGAAATAAAGAAGGGTAAAAAAATAAAATTGATTATTACAACGAGTTTTTTTAGCATCATATTTTTATTTAATTTAAAGATTAAAGAATGTGTCCCAGTTTAGTTTTTTTGGTAGCAAGGTAGTTGGCGTTATATGGGTTAGATGGAATGACAATCGGAACGTTTTCTACAATCCACAAATCATAACCTTCTAATGCGGCTCTTTTTTTAGGGTTGTTAGTGAGTAAGCGTATTTTTCGTACGCCTAAATCTCTCAGAATTTGGGCGCCTATGCCGTATTCTCTTTCATCGGGAGCAAAGCCCAATTGTAAATTGGCTTCTACTGTATCCAATCCATCTTCCTGAAGTTTATATGCCCGCAATTTGTTTAATAATCCGATTCCTCGGCCTTCTTGATTTAAATATAACAAAACACCTGTTCCTTCTTTTTCAATGGCCTCCATTGCTGCATGTAATTGTTCGCCGCAATCACAACGAAACGATCCTAAAATATCACCGGTTAAACAAGAAGAGTGCACTCTGCACAATACAGGTTTTTCCGGATTTATTTCGCCTTTTACTAAAGCCAGATGTTCCTGCCCGTTAGTGGTTACTCTGTAGGCATGCAATTTAAAGTGCCCGTATTTTGTGGGTAAATCCACCACTACTACTTTTTCAACAATACTTTCTTTTTGCAGGCGATATTGAATTAAATTTTTAATAGATATAATTTTGAGTCCCCACTTTTCAGCTATTTTAATCAAATCAGGCAGCCGTGCCATACTGCCATCATCGTTCATGATTTCAACCAAAACACCACTTGGTTTTAGTCCGGCCAATCGCATCAAGTCAATAGTTGCTTCAGTGTGCCCGGCTCTTCTTAATACGCCGCCATCTTTTGCTACCAAAGGAAAGATATGCCCCGGGCGGGCAAAATCTTTTGCGTTTTTTTGTTCGTTTACCAATGCTTGCACTGTTTTGGCACGGTCGTGAGCAGAAATACCGGTTGTACATCCCTCTCCTATTAAATCTACTGACACCGTAAAAGCCGTTTCATGCAAAGAAGTATTTTGTGGGACCATTGGTTCTAAGTTCAAAGCATTTGCACGGGCTTCTGTAATGGCTACACAAATTAATCCACGTGCGTGTTTGGTCATAAAGTTAATATCTTCAGGGCGTACAAACTCTGAAGCCATGACAAAATCTCCTTCATTTTCTCTATCTTCGTCATCTACTACTATTACCATTTTACCATTTCGTAAATCTTTCAGTGCTTCTTCTATTGTATTCAATTGAACTGTCAACATTTTTATTTTTGGGCAAAGATACGAATTTACTTGCTAGTCGTTTGCATCTTAATTTGTATGTTCTTGTGATGGATAAGTATATTTGTTGTAATTTTGTAAAGTAAAACAATGTACTATGAAATCACCGGAAGAAATTGTCAATATTCTGATGATGAAAAACGATGCTTTCAGTCAATGGCTGGGTATTCAGGTGTTAGAAATCAGGAAGGGATATTGCAAGTTACAAATGCAGGTCAGAAAAGAAATGCTCAATGGCTTTTATATTGCTCATGGCGGCATTACGTATTCTTTGGCTGATAGTGCTTTGGCTTTTGCGTCGAATAGTTATGGATTAAAAGCCGTTTCGGTGGAGACCTCCATATCTCACACTGAGCCCTTAAAAGAAGGGGACATCATTCGGGCTGAAACGGAAGAGATGCATCGTTCGGGCAAAATAGGTATTTATCACATTAAAGTATACACCATGCCCGATAAAAAAAATGTAGCACTTTTCAAAGGCACGGCATATATTACTTCTCAAACTTGGTGAGTGTAAAACTTGTAAGTTGAACCTGCAACCCAATAAAAAATAGCATTTCAAGTAAAATTGCACATTGCATTCTAACTTTGTTTATTTTTGCACAAAATAATCACTATGCGGTCATACAAAATGCTGTTATTTGGTATAATTGTGTTCATAAATGTATTGGTGCGTGCTCAAAATATTGATGAAAAAAAACTTTTGGAAACAGCGAAGGAAAAAATGTTGAATGAAAATTTTGAAGAAGCATTAGAGGATTGGTTGCAATTGTACCAAATCAACTCTAAAAATCCTGAATATGCCTACAACATAGCGGTATGTTATTTGAATACTAATACCAACAAAAGTAAAGCCATTCCTTATTTGGAAAGTGTGGTGAAATCTGAAAACCATAATCCGAATGCGGAGTTTCTTTTAGGCCGTGCTTATCAGTACGCTAATCGTTTTTCAGAAGCCATAGAGTATTTTCAAAAATTTAAAAATAACGGTAAAGGAAATCAGGAAAATTTAAATCTGGCAGATCTTGAAATACAGCATTGCTATAATGCAAGAGAACTTATTAAATATCCTGTAAATGTTACATTTCATAATCTTGGGAAAAATATCAATTCAGAATATGCCGATTATTATCCTTTTGTAGATGAACATGAAAATTTTTTAATCTACAATACCAATCGTCCTTTAAATAGCAAAACAGAAAAATTACCTAATGGCCAATACAACAATTCTGTTTTTGTATCAAAAGTAGTGAATGGTGAATTTATGGAACCATCTGTGATAGGCGTACCTGTATCCAAAGGCAATAGCGGTGAAGAGATTGTGGGTATGAGTTCAAATGGGCGTATTTTAATTATTCATAAAGATGGAAAATTATTTTACAGCAGAATGAACGATATGGGTTTCTATCAAAAATTAGAACCTCTTCCGAATTCTGTTAATGAGAATGGTGATGTTATTGCAGCGAGCATTAACAATGAAGAAAATGAGATATATTTTGCAAGTAACAGAAAAGGAGGATACGGAGGCACAGATATTTATGTGTGTCGCAAGTTGAACAATAAATGGTTGGAACCTGAAAATCTTGGACCTTCCATCAACACAGAATATGATGAGGATTTTCCGAACCTTTCTCCAGATGAAAATACGTTATTTTTCAGTTCTAAAGGTCATGGCAGTATGGGTGGATATGATATTTTTAAGGCCACGCGTAATCCTCAAAATAATAAATTTGAAAATCCCAAAAATATAGGGTATCCAATCAATACTTCGTATGATGATATGAATTTCCGAATTTCCAAAACAAAGCGATACGGTTATTTAGCCAGCATTCGCGGGGATGGCATTGGTGATTATGATATTTACAGAGTAGTATTGAATGATGAAGAACCTGAATTTACACTTGTTGTAGGTGAAGTCAAAGCAACCCCACCTATAAGCGATTACAGAGAGGTATTTATTCAGGTTACACAATTAAACAACGGTGAATTGGTCGGCAACTATTTACCGAATCCTAATTCGGGACGATACGTAATGATTCTCCCACCGGGAAAGTACAAACTAACGGCTGAACATCCTGATTACAAGTCCTATGAAACAACGCTTGAAGTGTTTGACAAAGCATCTTATCAATCTGAAATTACACACCACATCCAATTAAAAAAATAATCTATGGTACATAATTTATCCTTATCTACCTCTATTCTCCATCAATACATCGCAGAAATCAGAGATAAAGAGGTTCAAAAAGACCGATGGAGATTTAGAAAAAATCTGGAACGAATAGGACAGATCATCGCTTATGAAATATCCAAAGAATTAGAATACCAATCGGTTCCTGTAACAACGCCTCTTGGCATTGCAGATGCCAAAATGCTTACTCACCAGCCGGTGATTGCTACCATACTTCGTGCCGGATTGCCTTTACATTTGGGTATACTGGATGTTTTTGACAAAGCTGAAAACGCCTTTATTAGCGCTTACAGAAAACATCATAAAGACCATTCTTTTGACATCGCATTAGAATATGTTTCTTGCCCGGATTTAAATAATAAAGTATTGATTTTGTGCGATCCTATGTTGGCAACAGGGTCTTCTATGGTGCTGACATTTAAGGCACTCTTAAATTATGGGAAGCCCAAACATACGCATATCGTATGTGCTATAGCCAGCAAACAGGGAGTAGATTACCTGAAAAAAAATATGCCGGATGTGAATTACACATTGTGGTGTGGATCTATTGATGATGAACTTACTTCTACAGCATATATTGTCCCCGGTCTTGGAGATGCAGGCGATTTGGCTTTTGGTGAAAAAATTTAAGTATGTCTTTACAATCCCTCTTAGTCCCTGCTTCTCAAAAATACTTTGAAAAAATTATATGGGATTTTATTCAACAAACACTTCCTCCTTCCATTTTGTCTGATTATTTTGATGTAAAAAAAATAGAACTCCATCTCCATAAGTTTAATACAGAACGTGCATTCAGAGCATTATTAGCTCATACTTTACTAAAACAAGCACAATCCACTTCCAATACTTCACCAGCGACTTTTCAAAATATTCAATTATTAAACAACAGCAATACCTTTACTATTACAACAGGGCATCAATTAAATTTATTTACAGGTCCCTTATTTTTTATTTATAAAATTTCATCGGTCATACAATGGTGTAACTATTTAAAGAAACATTATCCAGCGTTTAATTTTGTTCCTGTTTTTTGGATGGCATCAGAAGATCATGACGTTGATGAAATCAATCATTTCTATTTTAAAGAACACCGTTTTCAATGGAACAGAGCATCGGACGGAACGCCGGTTTTTGCGCTTTCTACAAAAGAATTGGATACTTTATGGCATGAAATGAAAACAACACAATTTTTTTCAGAACAAGATCTGCAACTCTTTTACAACGCTTATATTCAACACAATACTTATATTAACGCTACCCGCTTTCTCCTTAACGAACTCTTTGGAAAGTATGGCCTTGTTATACTCGATCCAAATGAAAAAGTATTTAAAGAAGCATTCAAAGAAATATTTTATTCAGATATTTTTGAAAATAATTTTTACCATCAGGTTTTACATACTGTTGAAACCTTCAAAACACACCATTATCACATTCAGGTGAATCCAAGACCTGTTAATACATTTTTGTTTTCAGATAATAAAAGATACTTGATTCAACAGGATAAGCACCGATATTACTTAAAAGATACTGAAATAACTTTTTCTAAAGAGGCGTTGCAGGAAATGTTACAGCATACACCGGAAAAATTTAGCCCCAATGTATTACTACGTCCATTACTTCAGCAAAAAATTTTACCCAACATTGCTTACATTGGCGGAAATGCTGAAATTGCCTATTGGTTGCAATTAAAGCAAGCGTTTGATCATTATTCTATTTCATTCCCCTTTTTAATTCAAAGACCTGTTTTATTTATCGCTCCAAGGCCCACACTTCAAAAAATTTCAAAACTACAACTTCCCATACAGCATATCTTTGAGTACGACCTAAATAAAACTATACAAGAATACTTGAATCAACAACAACTGAGCATTCAATTGTCGGAAGAAAAAAATAAATTACTTTTTGTTTTTGACCAATTTCATCAGATAACAGATACGATTGATAAATCATTAGTGGCATTTGTGAATGCAGAAAAAACAAAAACCATGAAATTTGTGGAAACTTTAGAACAAAAACTCAACAAAACGATTAAACAAAAAAACGATACAATTGTAAGGCAAATAGAAAGTATTTATGCTACTTTTTTCCCCAACACTATTATGCAAGACAGAGTGTGGAACTTGTTTTATGTTTACAAATTGCTTAATTACTCTTCATACATTGAATTTATTGAGGCAATCCAGGCATTTTGTTTACCTGATTTTACTACTGCATCTTCCTCTTTTCAATTCATTTTGCTCAACAGAGATAAACAATTTGTATATTAAAAATTACTGTAATGACTTTTCAGGAGCGTCTTAAATTATACATGATTGGCTTTACGATAGGGCTTCTGTTGGTATTTCTATTATTTGGTAACAGAACCTGTTCTTCGCTCAGTGAAGTCAAAATGAGTGAACTTAAACGACAAAATATACAATTGTCTGAAAAAGTAAACTGTCAGTTAAAATGCCTGCATAAAACACCTGCACAATTGAAGTCCGAATTGGATTTTTTTGAGGTAAATTTTGACAAAAGCCAGCCGCGTGAAAAACCATGCAGAATATACTATTTAGAGCCGAGAGCACCCTTTAAAAAATTTTATTCCTATCATTTGATAGTAAAAGATTGTGATGAAACGAGTCGGATTTCTGAAATAATTATACAAAATTCCATATCATGTCAATGCCCCTGAAAGATCACGAATACTTCATGCGTGAAGCATTGAAAGAAGCCGAAAAAGCGTATGATAAAAACGAAGTGCCAATAGGTGCTGTGATTGTATGGAACAATAAAATCATAGCCCGTGCCCATAATCTTACCGAACAATTAAACGATGTAACAGCTCACGCTGAAATGCAGGCCATTACCGCAGCGGCTCATTATATCGGTGGAAAATATCTCAAAGAATGCAGTATTTATGTTACTATTGAACCATGTCCGATGTGTGCAGGTGCTATTGGATGGGCGCAGGTATCCAAGCTTATTTTCGGGGCCTACGATTTGAAAAAAGGATATACCCTATTTTCGGAAGATATTTTGCATCCCAAAACACAAGTACTCAAAGGTATATTAGCCGAAGAATGTAAAACCATTATTCAGATGTTTTTTCAGGAAAAAAGAAATAAATTATAAAAGTAACTTTATTCTTAAACTATGTCTTTGCAATTACCATCCGGCGGGGCTTTTCTGATAACGCGTACCGATAGCATTGGTGATGTGATTTTGACCATACCACTTACGTATTTTCTAAAAAAACATTTTCCTCAACACCAAGTAGTATTTTTATGCAGTGCCTATACCAAACCACTTCTTGAACACATTCAAACAATAGATACAGTAATAGATCTTGAAACATTTCTAAAAAAATCCTCTGAAGAACAATATAATTTGATACGAAGTCAAAACGTTCATACGGCTATCCTCGTATTCCCAAACTATTCCATCAGCAAATTGCTTCGCACACTTCCAATACCGAATAGAATTGGTACAGCACATCGCTGGTATAACTGGCTTTTTTGCAATTACCGTGTAGCATTTAGTAGAAAAAAATCGGATTTACACGAAGCACAACTCAACTTTAAATTATTAAAACCATTCGGAATAACTACCATACCTACTTTAGATGAATTGCAATCTATGTTTCTCTGGAAGCCGCTTCCTGCATTGCCAGAGTGGATAGAAAGAAAGTTGAATAAAAACAAATTTAAACTCATCCTACATCCCAAATCTAAAGGAAGTGCACGAGAATGGGGGATTAAAAATTTTATTCAACTCATTAAACATTTGGATACATCTGACTATCAAATTATTCTGACGGGTACTCCACAGGAAGAAAAATATCTTCAGGAAATTGTACAACACTGCCCGGAAGTAACTAACTTTGCAGGAAAAACTACGCTTTTAGAATTACTCGCCTTGATACAGCAATGCGATGGATTGGTGGCTGCGAGCACAGGAACTTTGCACATAGCAGCGGCTCTTGGTAAACACGCGATTGGCATTTATCCATCTATTCGCCCTATGCACGCCGGAAGATGGAGACCCATTGGACCAAATGCTTATGTAGTACAACAACCGGATGATTGCACAGATTGTAAAAATGCTCCTGAACATTGTCATTGCATTCAATCTATTTCGTATCAGCAAGTCCTGAACATTTTGAATAACATTACTTTTCAAAAATGAAATCGTATTTTAATAATAAAGTCATTTGGATAACAGGCGCTTCTTCAGGAATAGGCGAAGCCCTTGCCCAATACCTTCTGAAAAATACGACGGCTCAACTCGTCTTATCGGCCAGGAATGAAGCCAAATTACAAGCTATTAGCAAGGACTTTGGGAAGGACCGAGTTTTAATACTTCCTTTTGATTTAGGAAGCAATTTTTCGGCTGAAACATTGGTTTATCAAATTATGCAACGATTTGGACGAATAGATATTTTAATCAATAACGGAGGGGTAAGTCAACGTAGTAAAGTATTAGAAGCATCTGAAGATACGGAACGTTATTTGTTTGAAGTCAATTATTTTAGTTATGTAAAACTTAGCCGTGCTGTATTACCAGTAATGCTTAAGCAACAATCGGGACACATTGTAGTGATGAGCAGCATTGCAGGAAAGTTTGGTTTTTATCTGCGCAGTTCGTATAGTGCAGCAAAGCATGCGTTACACGGTTATTTTGAGTCCTTGCGTCTGGAATATGAACAGGAAGGAATAACTGTTACAATGGTATGCCCCGGAAAAGTAAAAACCAATGTATCGGTCAATGCTCTGACGAATAATAAACAAGCACATGGTAAAATGGATGAAAGTCATCAAAATGCTATGCCTGCTGAAAAAGCAGCCATTCAAATACTTCGTGCTGTGGCACACAAAAAGGAAGAAGTTTATATAGGTGGAAAAGAAATTCTAATGGTTTACTTTAAACGCTTTTGTCCGTGTTTATTTAAGTGGTTGATAAGAAAGCAATCGCCTTATTAACTACTTGCTTTACCGCTTAATTTCTGCCACTTCTTTATCATAACATAAATAATAAGTGCCTTTGGGGATATTACTAATATCGACATTAATGCCAAAACCGCGTTTGATAATGTTCCCGTAAATGTCGTAAATTTCAAACATGGTTTCATCTGAAAACTGTATTTCTTTTTTATCGCGACTCATTACAAAATTCGGTTTGGACTTTGAAGATTGAATAATAATGTCATTGGAATACCGAACGGTGTTATTAAATCCTACTTGTTTTATTCTGAATTTATTTTCGCCACTGGTTAAGAATGCTTTGAATGTATAAGTATGTCGCTCTGGTGTTCCTTTACCGATTACTTCTCCTACTGGTATCCATTTGTTCCATTTGAATTGTTCAATAATATAAGGCAAAGGACCATTTTCATCTTCGGTAATCCATGTTATTAGCCCGTCGCTGCTGCCATGGGCGGCTAGTATCACAAAGGTGGGCATTGGACGAACATCTTCAATGTTGAGTATTTTGGGTGTACAATCTTTCTTATGATAAATTTCTACTAAAATTTTATCCCCATAATTTAGTTTCAAAGCAGTCAGGTCAATTTCAAAAGCACTGGAATTTATTTCATCTGTAGTGATATTGCCATTTACTTTTACTTCTATAGCGCAGAATCCAACACTTCCGGAATAATAGTTTTGAACATAAAGATTTTTGAGTTGATACACACCGTCAATCACTAATTTTTTAATCTCATCACTCTTTGAGTAAAGAGATAAAAAACACATAAGAAGTATCCAACTTAATCGTTTCATTTTATCATTTTGTTTGCAAAAGTAATAAATTTATCGTATTCAAAAAAATAAATAATTAACATTTTTGATTTCAGTGTTTTCAGCTTCCCATGGATACTAAAAACTCTTCGTTGGATTTTGTTTTACTCATTTGATTGATTAAAAATTCCATGGCTTCATCGGGTTTCATTTCGCTCAAATGTTTTCTAAGTATCCACATTTTATTGAGTGTGTTCTTGTCTAACAATAAATCTTCCCGACGCGTAGAAGAAGCTAGTAAATCAATTGCCGGGAAGATTCTCTTATTCGCCAGTTTTCTGTCCAGTTGGAGTTCCATATTACCGGTACCTTTGAACTCTTCAAATATCACTTCATCCATTTTAGAGCCCGTATCAATGAGTGCGGTGGCAATAATGGTTAGAGAACCGCCGTTTTCAATTTTACGTGCAGCACCAAAAAAACGTTTGGGTTTTTGGAGCGCTGTGGCTTCTACACCGCCGGTTAAAACTTTTCCACTAGCCGGCATCACTGTGTTATAGGCACGTGCCATCCGCGTGATACTGTCTAATAAAATGACCACATCGTGGCCACATTCCACTAATCTTTTTGCTTTTTCTAAAACAATGTTTGATACACGAACGTGTCGTTCTGCCGGCTCATCAAAGGTAGAAGCGATGACTTCGGCTCTTACACTTCGTTGCATGTCTGTTACTTCTTCCGGTCGTTCATCAATCAGGAGTATAATTAAATACACTTCCGGATGGTTGTATGAAATGGCATTGGCAATTTCTTTGAGCAGAACTGTTTTACCTGTTTTGGGTTGTGCTACAATGAGCCCTCTTTGTCCTTTGCCTATAGGAGCGAATAAGTCCACAATTCTTGTGCTCAGTGTTTCGTATTTACCACCGGCTAATTTTAATTTTTCGTAAGGAAACAGAGGGGTTAAATAATCAAACGTTACTCTATCACGAATGTATGATAAATCGCGTCCGTTGACTTTTTCAATCTGAATAATTGGAAAATATTTTTCACCTTCTTTAGGTGGACGAATAGACCCACGAACAACGTCGCCTGTTTTGAGCCCGCACGCTTTGATTTGCTGTGGTGAGATGTAAATATCATCCGGAGAACTTAAATAGTTGTAATCTGCACTTCTTAAAAAACCATATCCTTCTTGTAGTACCTCCAATACACCTTCTGCCTGAATTAATCCATCAAACTTAAATGTAAATTGTAGGTCTTTTTTGTGTTTTTGTTGTTCGGTAATTTCAACAACTGGTTCATTTTCTTCATTGTCTTCTTCCAAATTTTCTTCTATTGTTGGAACATTTATGAAGGGTTCCTCTTCACTCGTTATAGGTTCTGTTTGGAAGTCGTTTGTATCTTGTACATTTATTGTATTATCCTTCACTTCTTCTGTGCTTGTTGTGCTATTGGGGCTGGAATAAGTTTCTGTTAGAGAGGAGTCGGGTAGTAAGGTGTCATTTGATTTTTCAGAGTGATTTTTTTCAATGAGTGGTTGGGTTGTATTTTTGATTTCTGATTTTTTTTGAGTATCTATTCTTTTTCTTTTAGATTTTTCAGAAGATGGAGTGTTGATGTTCTGAAAAAATTCTTCTTTAATTTTTTGAGCCAGGGTTTCGTCTTTGCTTTGTTCATTTACAACAGCCAGAATGATGTCTGCTTTTGATAAGCCCTTGTGTTGAATGTTGAATTTTTCAGCGACTTGCTTTAATTCGCTTGCTTTTAATTGGGTGAGTTCTTTCACAGTAAACATAAAATAATTTATTTAAACTATCTAAAATGCTTGTTGCATTTGTTACTTCTTATTTTTGAAATAGTATTTGTAGTAATGAGCAAATTTGTAGTATTTATTGAATTCGTAACAAGATCTATAACCGGGAAAATTTGAAAAACAATTTTTACAGGCACAAATGTACGAATAATATTTCAGATTATACAAATAAAAAATGAAACCAGATTTCTTTTAAAAAATGAATAGGTGATGGAATAAAAAAGCCCCGATATTATGTGCTGATCGGGGCATATTTCAAATTCAATTTAGAACACGAAAATAAAAAGGTTTTTGAAAAATATCAGGATGAAAACAATGAGAACATTTTTGTTACAAGGTGTAACTATTGTTTATAGGTTCCCTCGCTTTGCTTGTTCCCGTTCAATACTTTCAAAAAGTGCTTGAAAATTACCTTTACCAAAGGATTTTGCACCTTTTCTTTGAATAATCTCATAAAACAGAGTGGGGCGGTCTTCTACTGGTTTGGTGAAAATTTGAAGTAAATAACCCTCTTCATCTCTGTCAATTAAAATACGTAATTTTTTTAATACTTCAATGTTTTCATCTATTTTTCCTACTCTGTCAAGCACAGTATCGTAATAGGCGTCGGGGGTATGTAAAAATTCCACGCCTCGTTTTCTCATTTCAGTTACGGTTTCAATAATATTATCGGTTGCAAGGGCAATGTGTTGTACGCCTTGTCCTTCATAAAACTCTACATACTCTTCAATTTGAGATTTCTTTTTTCCTTTGGCGGGTTCATTGATTGGGAACTTAATATAGCCATTGTCGTTAGACATTACTTTACTCATCAGGGCGGAATATTCTGTGGAAATGTCTTTATCATCAAAAGTTAGTAAATTGTAGAAGCCCATGACTTCTTCATAAAATTTAACCCAGATATTCATTTCGCCCCAGTTTACATTGCCGACCATGTGATCAATGTATTTGAAACCTATAGGGGCTGTTTTGTATTCTGGGTTCCAAGGTTGATAGCCCGGAAGGAAAGCGCCATTATAGTTTTTACGTTCTGTAAAAATATGGACAGTATCGCCGTAGATATGAATACCGCTTTGAATGACGTATCCGTCTTTATCTTCGTAACGAGTGGGTTCAAGATATGGTTTGGCGCCGCGTTTTACTGTTTCTTCAAATGCTTTGGTGGCATCGTCTACCCAGAGTGCTATGACTTTTACACCATCGCCGTGTTTGACAATATGTTGATTGATAGGGTTTTTAGAGTTTAATGGAGTAGTGAGTACTAATCGTACTTTACCTTGTTGCAATACATACGAAGCTGTTTGTCTGTTGCCTGTTTCAAGACCGCTGTATGCAAGGGGTTGAAAGCCAAATGCGGTTTGATAGTAGTAAGCGGCTTGTTTGGCATTCCCTACATAAAATTCTACATAATCTGTACCATTGATGGGCAACCAGTCGCCGACTTTGGCTGTTTTTGTTTCTGATTTTATTTGTGTATCCATAGTTATTTAATTTTCTGCAAAGATAAAGATTTTTTTATCAGATTTCAGAATGATTTAAATCAGTTTTTATGGATTGAATAGTATTTTGTAAATTTCCAAAAAAATAAATGTATGTTGAAGAGTTACAAGAAACTACTTTATGTTTTTTTAGTAGGTGTGTTTGCATTTTCAAAAGCCCAAGTGAAATGGAATTGTCAGAAATTGAAATCTTCTGTACAACAAGTCAATAGTTTGTATTACGCACCAGAAAACTTGCGGAGCGACACATTTGATGTATTACATTATGCTATTCATTTGGATATTGATTTTTCTAATACGCAAATTAGTGGTTTTACGGATGTAGTCATAGTTCCAAAGATGAATGGACAAAGTTCTGTGCGGTTGGATTTATTGAAAATGACTATTGATTCTATAAAAGTAAATAATCAGTTGGTTTCTTTTTTATACAACGATACATTATTGAGTGTTTCTTTGGGAGGAATAAAAAATATTGGTGATACATTTGTAGTAAAAGTATTTTATCATGGTGTGCCGCAAATGGATCCATCGGGCTGGGGCGGCTTTTATTTTAATGGAAATTATGCTTTTAATTTGGGTGTAGGTTTTGCTTCTGTGCCCCATAATTTTGGGAGAGTGTGGTTTCCGTGTTTTGACAATTTTGTAGAGAAAAGTACGTATGATTTTTACATCACATCTGATAGCACAAAATATGCGTATTGTAATGGGGCTTTGATTTCAGATAGTGTCGTAAATAGTAAGAGAATACGGCATTGGCATCTGGACAAACAAATTCCATCTTATCTGGCTTCGTTGGCGGTGGCGGATTATTCAGCGGTTTATTCGGTTATTAGCACGCCATCTCATACTATTCCTGCTGTTATTGCTGCACGTGCATCGGACACGAATGGTGTAAAAGCAGCATTCATTCATTTGCCGAATGCGGTCAATATCTTTGAAGATAAATACGGCTTGTACCGATGGAATAGAGTAGGGTATTGTTTGGTGCCGTTTAGTAGCGGAGCAATGGAACATGCGACCAATATTGCTTATCCGCAATTAGCCATTGGCAATACCAATTATGAATCAGAACTGATGGCGCACGAATTATCCCATCATTGGTGGGGTGATCTTGTAACTTGTGAAACGCAGGAAGATATGTGGATTAACGAAGGGATGGCTACATTTAGTGAAATGATATTTTTAGAAAACCTGTATGATTATTCGCAATATCAAAATCAGTTATTGTCTATGTTAGTTGAAATGGTGCAATTTGGAAACTTTAAGGAGCAGCAGTATTGGGCTGTTTCAGGGGTGCCGGCACAATATACGTATGGGGATCATGTGTATAAAAAAGGGGCTATTGTGGCTCATAATTTACGAATGTATATGGGAGATAGTTTGTTCTTTGAAGGACTGAAATATGTATTAAATCAAAAAGCATTTAAGAATATGAACAGTGCAGAGTTTCAGGCCTTATTAGAAAATTATTCTGGTTTGAATTTGAATGATTTTTTTCAAAACTGGGTATTTAATGGTGGGTATCCTGTATTTGTGATTGATTCGGCGGTTTATACTAATATCAGTAATGTTTATCACTATACAATATATGTTCGTCAAAAATTACATGGGGCTCCCAATTATTTTAATAATGTTCCAATCACTATTTCTTTTTTGGATAACAATTGGCAAGCCACTACACAATCAGCAGTATTAAGCGGCAGTAGTAGCATTGTTACGGGGACATTGAGTTTTCAACCAATTTTTGAGATGTTGAATTATGATAAAAAGTTAGCTTATGCTTCTGTGGGTGATGCCAAAGTGATTAAAAATACTGGAAATGTGATTTTCCCTAATGCAAAGGTGAGTTTGAATGTTATCAATAAAGGTAGCGATTCTTCTTTTGTTTATGTAGAGCATCATTATGCTGCGCCCGATACACAGTCCCTTATTCAAAATGGTGATAGAAGATATAAATTTTCCAATCAGCATTATTGGAAAATAAGTGGTAAGTTAAGCAATGGGTTTTATGCTAAGTTGAGATTGAATTATAATGGGAATATTGTGTATTCTGGATATGGTTGTATGGATACTTGCTTAGCTTCTGTAAATGCGGATAGTATTATTGTTTTATATCGAAGTAAAGCGGGTGAAAAATGGCGGGAAGTACCATTTGTAAAATATCCGTCGGGTAGTAAGGCAGGATTGTTGATGGTGGATAGTTTGAAGTTGGGAGAATATACATTTGCCAATAAAAATGGATATTATGTAAATGTGGGAATGGAGGAATATGAAAAAAAAAGGAATGAGTTAATGGTTTTTCCTAATCCAACGAATGAATATATTTACATCAAAAATAATAGTTTGGATAAAATTGATCTTGTAGAAATTTATGGAATAGAAGGACAATTGGTTAAAGAGATAAGTTTAGATTCTTTTACGAATGCTATTGATATTTCTGAATTAGCAAATGGGTGTTACATTATTAATTTACGAGTGAAGAATAAAGATAATTTTTTTAAGATTTTGAAAATGTAGAATTATTGTTTTACAAATTTCTTAACAACGAAATTATTATTGAAATAAATTTGAAGAGTGTAAAATCCAGAAGGTATTTCAGATAAATCAATGTTGTATAGATTGGTAGTAATGGTAGTGTTTTCATAAATTTGTTTTCCTGTTAAATCAAATATTTTTAGTGAATTAAAGTCAAAAGGGGATTGAATTGTTAGGAATTGAGAAGCGGGATTAGGATATACTTTTATCAAATCAGAAACATTAGTATTAGTAAGTTCATTAATAGAAGTAATGTTGGAAGTTTGGTATGAAAAACAAATTGGATAGTAAACGGAAAAATCGTTAGGTATAGAGGAGAATTTTAAGTAATAAGTATTTGGAGATAAATTTATTGAAGTATCTAAAAAGTTTCTGCCGTTTGCTGTGAAATTAAATGCTGGTAAATTAGTTGTAGAATCAATGATTTGACATTGTGTGTAAAAATGAGAAATGTCCCAAAGTTTTAGTTGAAATAGCGAAACATAGGGGATTTTAATTTTAAAGTAATCTATATCAATGTTAGGTTTATCTTGTGGTTGCCTTGAGTGAATAAACCAATATTTGTTATTAGGATAGATTTGATAAGCCAAAGTTGGAACATCGGGCTCATCTATGTTCATTGTATTATATGAGGGAAAAGTATGAATGTGATTATGCCAGACATTGAAAAGAGAATTATCTGGTAAATTAAACGTATCAGCGATATTAGGATAAAAATTATTTAGGTTGGCGCTATAATCAGGTACAACATCGTCTCCACTGTTTAGTCCGCCACTTCCGATAATGCAACTATAATCAATATCAGGAGGAATGGGTTTGGCATTTAATCCAATAATTACATCATATTGATTACCATTACAATTTACATCGTAATTATAATAAGTATCATAATTTTGAATTAAATTTTCTGATCCACCAAATAAATAAACACCTGGAAGAGAGCCAAATAAACTCCAATACGAAGTTCTTAAATCTCTCACTGCTTCTGAATAATCGTCTAATCCTACAAAACCTTCTAAGCCATAGAGAGAAGCATTGCTTCCGCCGTGAGGTGTACCGACGGTGGCTAATTTTGCGACATGATGTTTGTTATCACTTTGATAATAGTTAGGATTTTGAAGATATTGACGAGAAGCCAATCCGCCCATGCTATGACCAACAAGAACGATTTTATTTTTTCCTGTTTTTTGAAGAATTAAATTAATAGCATCTCTTACAGCATAGCCCTGTTTGTATATGGCAGATTGATTGGACAATACAGTGTTATTGAAGGGGGTTCCATTGGGCTCAACATCAAAATTAAGCGTGTACATATCGGCATTTTGAATACCATTGATGTTAGTAAACATATTGTAATCACTGATACTACAAAAAGAATTATTGTTGTCCATGTTTAGACACGCATCTATTCTTCCACCATAACTCCAGCCGTAATATGCTTGTAAACTACCTAAGAGAGGATTCCATGTATCGCTGGAAGAATTAAGTCCATGAATAAAAAGAATGGGGTAGGGTAGATGAATTTCATTAACTACTGATGAAGAGATATTAATAGATTGGGTCAGATAAAAATTATTGTTGTTTTCATTAGATTCATTGACTAAGTTGCTGTGGTCAATTTTTAGAAGAATATAATTTGTGCCGTTATCAGGATAATTACCTGGAATAGGATAGATAAATGGAAATGTATAATTTCCATTAGGTGGAATGGAAGGAATATTGATTACATTCAATACAGTAGCATTACTATAAGAAATAGCACTATTCAAGTAAAAAGCAACTTTGCACATATTCGATGTTTGATTACCGATGTTTTTTATTGTAATGGTAAATGTTAAAGATTGTCCCTTTGAATAATTGAGAGGATTTATAGTGTAATTACCAATTGTCAAGTCAGGTTGTGCATAAAAAAACTGAACAAAAAAATATGTAAAGTAAAGAACGAATAAAATTTTATTAATATGCGGATTATTCTTACACATACTTTAAACACATATGCAAATATACAATGTTTTTCCAAAATCAGCAAATAAATTATTTTTTTTGCACTATTAATTTTAATTATGAAGTATAAATTATTAATTGTTTTTTCGTTTTTAATTTTATATTGTTTTGAATCTGTTGTTGCACAGAATAATCATTCAGATGCAACTATTCATGGTAATTTTGAAATAGATGCACAGTATTATGAACCAGATTCATTGATTGGCGCACCAAAAGTTCCTGAAAAAGTTTTGTCAAATGTATTTGGGAATATTGTATATGAAAAAGATAAGTTTTCGGCAGGAATACGTTATGAAGCATACAATAATGTGATGCAAGGATTTGATAAACGTTACAAAGGGCAAGGTATAACTTATCGCTTTGCAAGATATAAAACAGATTTATTAGACATCACAGTGGGTAATATCTATGAACAATTTGGAAGTGGGTTGATTTTTAGAACATATTATGAGCCCGGATTATTATATGACAACTCTTTAGATGGCGCACGGGTTATTGCTACACCACATAAAGCATTGACCTTTAAGGGATTGATTGGAAGACAAAGAAATTTTTTCACGCTTGGAGAAGGGATTGTTAGAGCATTTGACGGCGAATTAGTCCTCAATGATTTATTTGATTCATTAAAATTAAAAACACGATTTATTATTGGGGGAAGTTTTGTAAGCAAATATCAGCCAGACAAAGATCCGGATTTAATTTTGCCAGAAAATGTTGGATGTTATGGCGGAAGAATTAATATCTTGAATGAAAGTATTAATTTCTTTGCAGAATATGCCTACAAAATCAATGACCCGAGTTATGTTAATGGATATAATTATAAGTTTGGTGAGGCCTTATTTACTTCGTTTTCTTATGCTACATCTGGCTTTGCCTTTATCTTACAAGCTAAACGCATTGATAATATGAACTTTAGAAGCGAACGAGATGCTACCCTTCAACAGTTATTAATCAACTACATGCCCGCTACAACCAAGCAACACACGTATTTAATGCCTGCATTTTTTCCTTATGCTACCCAGCCTAATGGCGAAGTTGGAGGAATGGCTGAAGCACAATTTAAATTACCTAAAAATACTATCTTAGGAGGAAAATATGGAACCGATGTAACCATCAATTTCTCATTTGCTAATGGTCTGAAAATACATCCTTTAAACGACTCAACGACCCAAATGACGTATTACAGAACTCGTTGGGATGAAATAGGAGAGCAATACTATCACGATTTTTTTATTGAAATCCAAAGAAAAATCAATAAACAATGGAAGTTTACAGCCCTGTATTCCAATCAATTCTACAATAAAAACATTGTAATGTTCAATTCACCCAACGCGGGTTTTCCTAACATGCAAGCACACATTGGCGTCTTAGATATTACCTATAAATACAAAACACATTCAGCCATCAGAGTAGAAACACAAGGAAGATGGGCTTACAGAAGAGATATTAATGGAGGAAGCTGGGCAGTTGGGCTTATTGAATGGACGCCAAGTTCACATTTTTATCTAACGCTTATTGACCAATTTAATTATGATAACCCCGATAGTCGTTTACAAATACATTACTATACTGCCGGAATTGGTTTTGTAAAAGAATCTCACAGGATAAGCATTACGTATGGGAAACAAAGGGCAGGAGTATTTTGTGTAGGAGGCGTGTGTAGAAATGTACCTGCTTCCAATGGATTGGCTATAAGTATTACTTCTACATTTTAGTTGTTTTAGTTGGCCAAAAACATGAATAGAGGATGCTGAAAATTATGTGATTAAGACAAGAGCATATCATCTCCAAGATAAATGATGGTTTAATGCTAAGAAAATAATTCTAAAAAAAATTTGGAAGATTAAAATAATTCTCCTTATATTTGCCGTCCTTTTTTAAGAAACAAAATAAAATCCAGCAAAATGCCAACAATACAGCAATTGGTAAGAAAAGAAAGAAAAAAAGTAGCGACAAAAAGCAAGTCGGCCGCTTTACATTCTTGTCCTCAAAGAAGAGGCGTATGTACAAGAGTATACACCACAACCCCGAAGAAACCTAATTCTGCTTTAAGAAAGGTAGCAAAAGTACGTTTGACCAATAAAGAAGAAGTGATTGCTTACATTCCCGGTGAAGGACACAATTTGCAAGAACACTCTATTGTTTTAGTTCGTGGTGGTCGTGTGAAAGATTTACCCGGTGTTCGTTACCATATCGTGAGAGGAACATTGGACTGTGCTGGTGTAGAAGGTAGAAAGCAACAACGTTCAAAATATGGAACAAAAAGACCAAAGCCCGGTCAGGAAGCCAAGGCGAAAAAATAAACTTTAATTAAAAATATTTTATTGTATGAGAAAAAGTAGAGCTAAAAAAAGAGAAGTATTGCCCGATCCAGTATATGGAGATATCCTTGTAGCAAAATTTATTAATAATTTAATGCTGAGAGGCAAGAAACAATTGGCTACGAAAATTTTTCACGATGCACTAGCTATTGTAGCCAAAAAAACAAATGAAGCCGGTTTAGATGTTTTTATGAAGGCACTGAATAATGTTACCCCACAAATTGAAGTAAGATCCAGACGAATTGGTGGCGCCACCTACCAAATTCCAAGCGAAATAAGACCTGAAAGAAAAATTGCACTGGCTATGAAATGGCTCATTCAATTTGCCCGCAAACGAAATGAAAAATCAATGGCTGAAAAATTAGCCGCAGAAATTATCGCAGCATCAAAAGAAGAAGGCGCCGCATTTAAGAAAAAAGAAGACACACACAAAATGGCAGAAGCCAATAAAGCATTCGCACACTTTAAATTCTAAATAAAATACCAAACACTATGTCAAACGATTTAAGATATACAAGAAACATAGGTATTGCAGCACATATAGACGCGGGTAAAACTACTACCACCGAACGTATTTTGTACTATACAGGCGTTAACTACAAAATTGGAGAAGTGCACGAGGGTGCTGCTACCATGGACTGGATGGTGCAAGAACAAGAAAGAGGTATTACCATTACTGCTGCGGCTACCAAATGTTATTGGAATTATAGAGGTAATAAATATAAAATCAATATTATTGATACGCCCGGACACGTTGATTTTACTGTTGAAGTAAACAGATCTTTAAGAGTATTAGATGGGCTCGTATTTTTGTTTTCGGCGGTAGATGGTGTAGAACCACAGTCCGAAACCAACTGGCGCTTGGCCGATAATTATGGTGTTAATCGCATTGGTTTTGTAAATAAAATGGACAGACAGGGTGCGGACTTTTTGAATGTAGTAAAACAAGTTAAAGAAATGTTAGGCGGAAATGCTGTGCCATTACAATTACCAATCGGTGCAGAAGATAAATTTAAAGGAGTAGTTGACCTTGTAAATTTTAGAGGTATCATCTGGAACGAACACGATTTGGGCATGACTTATGAAATCGTTCCTATTCCGGAGGATATGCTGGAAGAAGCAAAAATGTACAGAGAAAAATTATTAGAATCAGTAGCCGAGTTTGACGATACTTTAATGGAAAAATATTTTTCTGACCCCAATTCCATTACTGAAAGAGAAATCCTGGACGCTTTAAGAAAAGCAACTGTTGCCAATAAAATCGTGCCCATGCTTTGTGGTACTGCCTTTAAGAATAAAGGTGTTCAGACAATGTTAGATTATGTATGTGAATTATTACCTTCCCCATTAGATAAACCCGATATTGTTGGCACCAATCCGGATACAGGTGAAAAAGTTGTAAGAAAACCAAGTCCGACTGAACCTTTTTGTGCATTGGCATTTAAAATTGCAACAGACCCCTTTGTTGGAAGATTGGCCTATTTCAGAGTATATTCAGGAAGATTAGAAGCGGGTTCATATATCTACAACTCTCGTTCCGGAAATAAAGAAAGAATTTCAAGATTGTTTCAGATGCATGCCAATAAACAAAATCCTATTGATTTTGTAGAAGCAGGAGATATTGCAGCAGCAGTAGGATTTAAAGATATAAAAACCGGTGATACTCTTTGTGATGAAAAACATCCGATTGTACTCGAAGCAATGAAATTCCCTGAACCTGTAATTGGGCTTGCCATTGAACCTAAAACACAAGGTGATATGGATAAGCTGGGTGTAGCACTAAGTAAATTAGCCGAAGAAGATCCAACATTCCGTGTACATACTGACGAAGAATCCGGTCAGACCGTCATCAGCGGAATGGGTGAACTTCATTTGGATATTATAATGGATAGATTAAAACGTGAATTTAAGGTTGAAGTGAATCATGGTGCACCACAGGTGGCATACAGAGAAGCATTAACATCTACCGTTCAACACAGAGAATTGTATAAAAAACAAACTGGTGGTAGAGGTAAGTACGCTGACATCCTTGTAGAAATAGGACCTGTTGACGAAGGATTTGAAGGCGACTTGCAATTTATTAATGAAGTAACAGGCGGTAATATCCCAAGAGAATATATCCCGTCGGTAGAAAAAGGATTCAAAGCATCTATGAACAATGGCGTATTGGCGGGTTATCCGGTAAAAAGTATGAAAGTAAGATTGTTAGACGGTTCGTACCACTCTGTGGATTCTGACTCTTTATCTTTTGAAATATGTGCTAAACAAGCATTCAGAGAAGCACTTCCCAAATGCAAGCCCGTATTGTTAGAACCCATTATGAAAGTAGAGGTACTTACGCCAGAACAAAACATGGGGGATGTCGTTGGTGACCTTAACAGAAGAAGAGGACAGATATTGGGAATGGATTCAAGAGGAAACTCACAAGTGGTCAAGGCATTAGTACCCTTATCAGAAATGTTTGGATACGTTACTCAATTAAGAACACTTACCTCCGGCAGAGCCACTTCCACTATGGAGTTCTCTCATTATGCAGAAGTTCCGGCAAACATTGCTGAACAAGTTATTGCCAAGGCAAAAGGAAAAACAGAAAAAGTATAAAATCAGTAAAATTATGAGTCAAAAAATCAGAATTAAATTAAAATCATACGATTACAATCTGATTGATAAATCGGCTGAAAAAATTGTAAAAGCAGTAAAATCTACAGGTGCTGTAGTCAGCGGACCAATTCCTTTACCTACACACAAAAAAATATTTACTGTTTTGAGATCACCCCATGTAAATAAAAAATCCCGAGACCAATTTCAATACAGTACCTATAAAAGATTAATAGATATATATTCATCATCATCTATCTCTAAAACGGTAGATGCGCTGATGAAATTAGAACTCCCAAGCGGAGTAGAAGTTGATATTAAAGTTTAAAAATAAAATACCATGTCAGGAATCATTGGAAAAAAAATAGGAATGACCAGCACGTATGATAAAAATGGCAAATACGTTGCGTGTACCATTATTCAGGCAGGTCCTTGTGTAGTTACTCAGGTAAAAACGCCTGAAAAAGACGGTTATTCTGCCTTACAAATAGCATTTGATGAAAGAAAAGAAAAAAATACGCCTAAACCATTATTAAAGCACTTTGAAAAAGCAGGCACAACCCCAAAAAGAAAACTTGCTGAGTTTAAATTTGCGGAACCCAAAAACTTAGGAGAAATAGTAGATGTTACCATTTTTTCAGAAGGTGACTATGTAGATGTTGTCGGAACTACAAAAGGCAAAGGTTTTCAGGGTGTAGTAAAAAGACATGGCTTTGGTGGGGTAGGTTCAAGGTCACATGGACAACACGACAGAGAAAGAGCACCTGGCTCTGTAGGCGCTTCCTCAGATCCTTCAAGAGTATTAAGAGGATTGAGAATGGCCGGAAGAATGGGAAATAACAGAAGAAAAATCCAAAATCTTGAAATCATCAAAATAATACCAGAAAAAAATATCCTTTTGATTAAAGGAAGTGTTCCAGGTTCTAAAAATTCTTATGTTTTAATAGAAAAATAAAAAATTGAAGAAAATGAAATTAGAAGTAGTAAATATCAATGGAAAAACAACCGGTAGAACAATTGAACTATCGGATGCTGTTTTCTCAGTAGAACCGAATGATCATTGCATCTATCTTGATGTAAAAGCAATTTTAGCCAATAAACGTCAAGGTACACATAAAACAAAAGAAAGAAGCGAAGTCAACCGAACCAAAAAGAAAATGTATCGCCAAAAAGGTACTGGTAATGCTCGTCATGGCTCCATGAATGCACCTATATTTGTTGGTGGTGGAACAGTTTTTGGACCCAAACCAAGAGATTACAGCATATCAATCAATAAAAAAGTAAAACGGTTGGCAAGAATATCTGCCCTGTCCTATAAGGCAAAGGACAATGCCATTACAGTGTTAGAAAATTTCTCCTTTGAACAACCCAAAACACGGCAGTTTGCAGATTTATTAAAAAATCTTGCTTTACTAAATAAAAAAACATTATTTCTGATTCCAAATGCCGATCACAACATCCACCTGTCTGCAAGAAATCTTGAAAAATCCAAAGTAATTCCAGCATCAGAAATTAATACCTATGATATATTAAACGCTGATAATCTGGTCATTACAGAAGGTGCACTACCAATTATTGAATCATTATTGCAAAAATAATCATTATGAAACTCATTACTGAAATAATTATAAAACCTATTATTACTGAAAAATACCTTCAAACAGCACAAAAATTAAATCAATACGCTTTTGTGGTAGATAAAAAAGCCAGTAAATTCCAAATTAAAAACGCTATTGAAAAGTTATATAATGTAAAAGTAGATCGCGTTAACACGCAGCAATATATAGGAAAAATAAAAATGAGAAATACTACAAAAGGCCTTGCTGTAGGAAGAGTAAACAGACATAAAAAAGCCATTATTACTCTAAAAGATGGCTATACCATTGATATTTATGCTAATATCTAAAAAAAATTAAATCCAGATTTATGGGCTTGAAAAAATTTAAACCAATAACACCATCTTTAAGATTCAAAGCAATCTCTGACTTTTCAGAGATCACCACAGATAAACCAGAAAAATCCCTTTTAATTCCGTTAAAATCTACCGGAGGAAGAAATAATCAGGGGAAAATGACCATGCGCTACATTGGTGGTGGGCACAAAAAAATGTATCGTATTATCGATTTCAAAAGAGATAAAGATGGAATACCCGCTACTGTTCAAACTATTGAATATGACCCCAATCGTTCAGCAAGAATAGCACTAGTAACATATAAGGACGGAGAAAAAAGATATATCCTTGCCCCTCAGGGATTACGCGTAGGACAAGAAATTCTTTCTGGTAAAGACGCCGCTCCTGAAATTGGTAACACATTACCGCTCACCCATATTCCATTAGGAACATTTATTCATAATATAGAACTTCAGCCCGGCAAAGGTGGACAATTAGTAAGAAGTGCAGGAACGTATGCTCAATTAGCCGCAAGAGAAGGAAAATATGCTGTTTTAAGAATGCCATCCGGTGAACTCAGAAAAGTACTTGTCCACTGTAAAGCTACCATCGGTGCAGTGTCTAATGCAGACCATAATTTAGAAGTACATGGTAAAGCCGGACGCAAGAGATGGTTGGGTATTCGTCCAAGAACAAGAGGCGTGGCTATGAATCCAGTAGATCACCCCATGGGTGGCGGAGAAGGAAGAGCATCCGGCGGACATCCAAGATCAAGAAAGGGTTTAAAAGCCATTGGAAAGAAAACCCGTTCTCCAAAAAAACAAACCTCACACTTAATTATAGAAAAAAGAACAAAGGGATACGGATTAAAATAGTAAAAATTAAATTTTTGAATTATGGCACGATCGCTTAAAAAAGGACCTTTTATTGACTATAAACTTTGGATAAAAGTTCAAAAAATGAACGAATCCGGAAAAAAATCGGTCATTAAAACATGGGCAAGAAGATCTACTATCCCACCAGAATTTGTAGGTCATACCTTTGCTGTTCATAATGGAAATAAATTTATCCCCGTCTATGTTACCGAAAATATGGTGGGGCATAAATTGGGTGAATTCGCTCCAACCAGAACATTTAAAGGGCACGCCGGACATAACAAAAAATAATTTTATAAAAAATTAAAGACATGGGAAAAAGAAAACATGAATATGCAGAAAAACTGAAAGAGAAACGCAGTCAAATGTATTATGCTACTCTGAGAAATTGTCCTACCTCTCCACGAAAAATGAATCAGGTCGCTGCCTTAATTCGTGGTATTTCGGTAGACAAAGCATTGAACATACTAAAATACAATACCAGAGAAGCCGCCGGCAGATTGGAGAAATTACTAAAATCAGCCATTAATAATTACGAACAAAAAACCGGTCAACCTGCACATGAAAATTTATATGTTAAAACTGTAAAGGTGGATAGCGGTTTTCAACTTAAACGTTTACGCTCTGCACCACAAGGTCGTGCGTACAGAATAAGAAAACGTTCCAATCATGTAACACTAATTTTAGATATAAAAAATTAAACACAAATAATATGGGTCAGAAGTCCAATCCAATAGTTTTAAGAGTAGGTATTATCAGAGGATGGGAATCCAACTGGTATGGTGGAAAAAACTTTCCCGATAAAATCGTGGAAGACGATATGATAAGAAAATACCTTAAAGACCGTCTTCCCAAAAGTGCCATTTCCAGAATAGTGATTGAAAGAGCACACAAACTATTAACCGTAAACATACATACTGCCAAGCCCGGCATGATTATCGGAAAAGGCGGAAAAGAAGTAGATACTTTAAAAGAAGAATTAAAGCGATTAACTAAAAAAGATGTTCAGTTGAATATTTTAGATGTTCCAAAACCTGAACTGGATGCACGTCTAACAGCGGATCTTATCGCACGGCAAATTGAAGGAAGAATTGCCTATAAAAGAGCCGCCAAACAAGCCATTGCCTCCACAATGAGAGCCGGTGCGGAAGGAATTAAAATCCGCATATCCGGAAGATTAGGCGGTGCAGAAATGGCCAGAAGTGAAGAAATAAAAGAAGGCAGGATACCTCTTCATACATTCAGAGCCGATGTAGATTATGCTGTAGCAGAAGCCCATACTACATACGGAAGAATAGGCGTAAAAGTATGGATATGCAGAGGAGAAATATATGGAAAAAATGCCTACGCAAAATCTGATATTGACAAAAAAACATCTCATAGAAATAACGTGCAGGAAAAACACTCTTTCAGAAGAAAAAGAAATGAACAACAATAACAAATAATAATAGCAAAAAAACTGAAGTATGTTACAGCCCAAAAAAACAAAATGGAGAAAATCTCAAAAAGTATTACCAAGAAGAAAATACGCCAAACGCGGCGATCAAATCGCTTTTGGTTCGTTTGCTATCAAGGCCATCACATCGGGTAGAATTAATTCAAGACAAATAGAAGCAGCCCGTATTGCCATTACCCGCTATATGAAAAGAGAAGGGCAAGTATGGATTCGTATTTTCCCAGATAGACCAATTACCAAAAAACCCGCTGAAGTACGTATGGGTAAAGGTAAAGGAAGTGTAGAATATTGGGCCACACCAGTTGAACCCGGGAGAATACTTTTTGAAGCCGACGGCGTACCATTAGAAACTGCTAAAGAAGCCCTTCGCCTGGCAGCACAAAAACTACCAGTAGTTGTAAAGTTTGTAGTAAGAAGAGATTATACAAATTAAAATAAATCATTATGAAATCAAAAGATATTGTAATTTTATCAGATCAAGAACTAAAAGAAAAAATAGAAATAGAAAAAAGTAAACTGACTAAATTAAAACTGCAGCACGCTGTATCTCCTATTGAAAACCCTATGGAGATAAGAAATACTAGAAAAACAATTGCACGACTTTTGACGGAATATACAAAAAGACAAAGAATTAATAAAAATAAATAACCAGCAATTATGGAAACCAGAAAAACCAGAAAAACAAGAATAGGAGTTGTTACAAGTAATAAAATGGATAAAACAGTAGTTGTTTCAATCACAACTAAGGCAAAACATCCGATTTACGGTAAGTTTGTGAACAAAACAACCAAATTTTATGCACACGACGCTAAAAACGAATGTGGTATTGGTGATACTGTAAAAATTATGGAAACCAGACCACTCAGCAAATTAAAAAGATGGCGGGTAGTTGAAATAGTAGAAAAAGCAAAATAAAAATAATATATAAAAAAATACGGCTATGATACAAAATGAATCAAGGTTAAAAGTGGCGGATAACAGTGGTGCAAAAGAAGTGCTGGTAATACGCATATTAGGAGGAACAAAAAGAAGATACGCCTCAATCGGAGATAAAGTGGTGGTAACCGTAAAAGACGCCATACCCTCCGGAAATATCAAAAAAGGAACTGTTTCTAAAGCCGTTATAGTGAGAACAAAAAAAGAAGTCAGACGGCAGGATGGATCATATATCCGATTTGATGACAACGCAGTAGTCCTTTTAAATAATACAGATGAACTGAGAGGCACACGTATCTTTGGCCCTATAGCCAGAGAACTCAGAGATAAACAATTTATGAAAATCATTTCATTAGCACCAGAAGTAATTTAATTTAAAAATGTAAAAAACTATGACAACCAAAAATAAAAGAATAAAATTAAAGTTAAAAGTAGGCGACATCGTCCGCGTGATGAGAGGACGATCCAAAGGAAAAGAAGGAAAAATCATATTCATAGATACCGAAAAGCAAAGAGCCATCGTAGAAGGGGCTAATCTGGTTAAAAAACACGAAAAGCCCAATGCCAAAAACCCACAAGGTGGTATCATTGAAAAAGAAGCCCCCATTCATATATCCAACCTAATGATTCTTGCAGATGGAAAACCTTCCAGAATAGGCAGAAGAATCAATGAGGAAACAAAAAAACTGGAAAGATACGCCAAAAAGACCAATGCAACTCTTAAATAATAAAACTTATGAGTACCACAAAATATCAACCAAGATTGAAAGTTAAATATCAAACTGAAATTATCCAAGCACTAAAAAATAAATTTCAGTATAAAAATGCTATGCAAGTGCCCCGCCTTGTAAAAATTGTTGTCAATCAGGGAGTAGGGGAAGCCGTTGCTGACAAAAAATTAATAGAAGCTTCCATTAAAGAACTTTCTACGATTACAGGTCAAAAAGCAGTACCAACCATTTCAAAAAAGGATATATCTAACTTTAAACTCAGAAGAGGCGTAGCAATTGGAACAAAAGTAACCTTGAGAGGCGATAAAATGTATGAGTTTTTAGACAGATTAATCGCATCTGCATTGCCACGCATCCGTGACTTTAAAGGCGTTAACCCCAAATCATTTGACGGAAAAGGCAACTACAACCTTGGTATAAGCGAACAAATTATTTTCCCTGAGATTGACATAGACAAAGTCAATAAAATTATGGGCATGGACATTAACTTTGTAACCACTGCAAAAACCGATAAAGAGGCATTTGAATTATTAAAAGAATTTGGAATGCCCTTCAAAAAATAAAAACAAAAAACGTATTACTATGGCTAAAGAATCAATGAAAGCAAGAGAAGTCAAAAGAAAAAAACTCGCCGAAAAATATGCCAAAAAAAGAGAAGAACTGCTGGCTAAAGGCGACTATATGGCTATTCAGTTAATCCCAAGAAATGCTTCACCAGTGCGTCAAAGAAACAGATGTAAACTAACCGGTCGACCACGCGGCTACATCAGAGAATTTGGTATTTGCAGAAACGTATTAAGAGAAATGGCTTCTTTTGGGCTTATCCCCGGTGTTAAAAAAGCAAGTTGGTAATCCAAATAAAATACAAGAATTATGAAAGTAAAATTCAAAAATACAAGCGACCCTATTTCAGATTATCTGACAAGAGTGAGAAACGCCGTAGCAGCAGGACATAGATTAGTTGAAATCCCTGCTTCAAATGTAAAAAAACAAATCACAAAAATTTTATTTGAAAACGGCTATATCTTAAACTATAAATTTGAAGAAACCGATAACAAGCAAGGACTCATTAAAATTGCACTGAAATACCATCCAACTACTAAAGTCCCTGCCATCAGAGGATTGAGAAGAATTTCAACCCCCGGTCTAAGAAAATATGCCAAATCAGAAAACTTACCAAGAGTACTGAATGGATTAGGTATAGCCATCATATCTACTTCCAAAGGCATCATGACTGATAAAGAAGCCAGAAAATTAAACATCGGAGGTGAAGTATTATGCTATATCTACTAAAAAACAATTATTTGAAAAAATAAAAATTAAACGTATGTCAAGAGTAGGCAAATTACCAATAAACCTTCCACAAGGTGTAGAAGTAAAATTAAATAACAACACGATTACAGTGAAAGGGAAATTAGGGACATTAGTGAAAGAACTACACCCTGAAATAAATGTAAAAATAAATAATAACCAGATTATCATAGAGCGTCCAACCAATCAAAAAAGACATAAAGCATTGCACGGGACCACACGCGCCATTATTGCCAATATGGTAAAAGGCGTAAGTGAAGGATTTAAAATTGTTCAGGAACTCGTAGGGGTAGGGTATAGAGCTACCAACAAAGGACAATTATTAGATCTTTCTTTGGGCTATTCCCACCACGTATACTTTGAACTGCCCCCCGAAATCAAAGTAACTACCAAACAAGAAAAAGGAGAAAATCCCAAAATTTATCTTGAATCTGCAGATAAAGAAATCTTAGGATTAGTGGCGGCTAAAATTCGCTCACTCAGAAAACCAGAACCATACAAAGGTAAAGGTATTAAATTTGAAGGCGAAGTGCTAAGAAGAAAAGCCGGAAAATCAGCGTCTAAAAAATAAACACAGAAATTTCTGAATTAACAAAATAAAAATAATTATTACTATGGCAACATTGAAAAGAGAAGAAAGAAGACAGAGAATCAAATACAGAATCAGAAAAAAACTAAAAGGTACTTCCGAAAGACCACGTTTATGTGTATTCAGAAGTAACAGCGAAATTTATGCCCAAATCATCGATGATACGAGCGGAAAAACTTTAGTAACCGCATCTTCCATGGAAAAAGCACTCAAAGGATTTAAAGGAACAAAAACAGAAAAGTCAGTTGCTGTCGGCAAATTAATCGCAGAAAAAGCCAAACAAAAAGGCATTCAATCGGTAGTATTTGACAGAAATGGATTTCTTTACCACGGTAGAGTAAAAGCACTCGCAGATGCCGCAAGAGAAGGCGGACTCATTTTTTAATTTCTTTTCTATTCATAAAAAAAATACATTTGCACTTTCAATAAATAAAAACCACAAAAAAATATGGCAAATTTCAATATCAGAAAAGTAAAATCAACGGATTTAGAACTTAAAGACAGATTGGTAGCAGTAAACCGCGTTACAAAAGTTACCAAAGGAGGAAGACATTTTAGCTTTGCTGCTCTGGTAGTAGTAGGTAATGAAAATGGAATAGTAGGAATAGGATTAGGAAAAGCCAATGAAGTATCCGAAGCAATAAAAAAAGCCATTGAAGATGCTAAAAAGAACCTTGTAAAAGTAGCCATCCTCAAAGGAACAATTCCTCACGAACAGGACGGAAAATTTGGTGCATCAAAAGTATTCTTAAAACCTGCCGCCCCCGGTACAGGAGTAATAGCAGGAGGCGCTATGCGTGCTGTACTGGAAAGTGTCGGAATAAAAGATGTGCTCGCCAAATGCAAAGGATCTTCTAACAACCACAATGTTGTAAAAGCAACAATAGACGCTTTAATGAAATTAAGAGATCCTTATACAATTGCTCAACAACGTGGTATTAAATTAGATAAAGTTTTTAACGGATAATAATATTACAACTATGGCAAAGGTTAAAATAACATTGGTAAAAAGTACCATTAAAAAATCTGCTAATCAAAAGAAAACAGTACAAGCCTTAGGTTTGAGAAAAATAAACCAAAGCGTAGAAAAAGAATTAAACCCTGCTATTCAGGGAATGATTAACACAGTTAAACATCTCATTAAGATTGAAACCATCGCTTAATTATTAATCACAACATAAAAAAAGAGATTTATGAAACTGCATACATTAAAACCAGCAAAAGGATCTGTAAAAAAGGATTATAGAAAAGGTAGAGGAGAAGGCTCCGGTAATGGGGATACAGCAGGAAGAGGACATAAAGGAAATCAATCCCGCTCCGGATACAAAAGAAAAAGAGGTTTTGAAGGTGGCCAAATGCCCTTACAAAGAAGAGTACCAAAATTTGGATTTAAAAATTTCAACAGAGTGGAATACGTCCCCGTTAATTTAGATAAATTGAATACATTAGCAGAAAAACTTAATACAAACGATATTTCTCTTGAGGTGCTGATAAAATCTGGTTTTGTTGGGAAAAATGAGAAAGTAAAAATTTTAGCAAAAGGTGAAATTAAAAAGCCCCTGAATGTCTCTGCCCATGCCTTTTCAAAAAAAGCAAAAGAAAGTATTGAAAAAGCAGGCGGAAGTATAACAATAGCATAAGATTCAAAGATACATTAGTTAAACGACATTATGAAACGAATTATTGAAACGATACAAAATATCTGGAAAATAGAAGAACTGCGAAACAGAATAATGGTCACTTTACTTTTTGTGGCAGTTTATCGCTTAGGTTCTTATATTGTTTTGCCAGGTGTTAACTCTGTGGCTCTTAATGAGTTCAGAGCCGCCAATGCTCAAAGTGGTATCATTGGCTTAATTAACATCTTTGCAGGTGGAGCATTTTCCAGAGCATCTGTATTTGGGCTTGGTATAATGCCATACATCACTGCTTCCATCATTATTCAACTCTTAGGAATGGCTATTCCCTATTTCCAGAAATTACAACGTGAAGGTGAAAGCGGCCGAAAAAAATTAAATCAATATACACGGCTTTTAACAATAGCAGTTACTGCAGTGCAGGCACCAGGATATTTAGCATCACAAGTATATACGGTTCCCGGAGCAGTAACCAATCCATCTACATTATGGTGGTTTCAATCCATTGTTGTTCTGGTAACAGGAACAATCTTTGTCATGTGGCTTGGTGAAAGAATTACAGACAGAGGTATTGGGAATGGTATCTCCTTAATCATCATGGTCGGAATTATTTCACGACTCCCATTCTCCATTATTGCTGAATTTGGTTCAAGATTAGAAAGTCAGGGTGGAGGATTAATTATCTTCTTATTAGAAGTGGTATTTTTATTACTAGTGATTATGGGAAGTATTTTACTCGTACAAGGTACAAGAAGAATACCCGTACAGTTTGCAAAAAAAATCATAGGCAATAAACAATATGGTGGTGTAAGACAGTACATTCCACTAAAAGTCAATACAGCAGGTGTGATGCCAATTATATTTGCACAGGCCATTATGTTTATTCCAGCTGCTATTGTAGGTTATACTCAAGGAAGCGGAGGTATTTTTACAGAAAGATATGGATTTTGGTATAATTTTATCTTTGGCTTATTGATTGTTTTATTTACCTACTTTTACACGGCTATTATGGTGAACCCAACACAACTCGCCGATGATTTAAAAAGAAACGGAGGGTTTATCCCCGGTATTAAGCCCGGTAAAAAAACAGCTGAATTTATTGATCAGGTGATGTCTCGTATTACCTTACCCGGCGCTATTTTCCTCGCTATTGTGGCTATTTTGCCATCCATAGCCATTCAATTTGGCATTAACAGTGCCTTTGCCGATTTTTATGGTGGCACCTCACTATTGATTTTAGTAGGCGTCATTTTAGATACTTTGCAACAAATAGAAACCTATTTATTGAACAGACATTACGAAGGATTAATGAAATCCGGCAGAATAAAAGGAAGAGGCACTACTATGATGCAACAAGCATAATAAAAATATGAGCAAACAATCTAATATAGAAGTTGACGGAACAGTTATTGAAGCATTGAGTAATGCGATGTTCCGTGTTGAACTGGAAAACGGACATATTGTTACGGCTCATGTTTCCGGAAAAATGAGAATGAACTATATTCGCATTTTGCCCGGAGATAAAGTTAAACTGGAAATGAGTCCATACGATCTTTCCAAAGGTCGGATCGTATCAAGATATAAATCTTAAATCTATCTTTACTCCTAACACAATAAACAAAAAACTATGAAAGTAAGAGTATCCATTAAAAAAAGAAGTGCGGACTGCAAATTAGTACGCAGAAAAGGCAGATTATATGTTATCAATAAAAAAAATCCAAAATTTAAACAAAGACAAAAATAATTTTTGTATATTTGCCGCCCCAATTTTTTAACATCAATCAAAAACAATAATCCATGGCTCGTATAGCAGGAATAGAACTACCAAAAAACAAAAGAGGATTTGTAGCATTGACCTATATTTATGGTATAGGAAAAAGTTCTGCTGAAAAAATCCTAAAAGATGCCGGCATAGACCCTTTCAAAAAAGTAAGCGAATGGTCTGATGAAGAGCAGGCAAAAATCAGACAAATTATCAACAGTGAATATAAGGTAGAAGGACAATTACGTTCTGAAGTACAACTTAATATCAAACGTTTGGTGGATATTAACTGTTACAGAGGGATGAGACACAAAAAAGGTCTGCCTGTAAGAGGCCAAAGAACACGCACCAACGCAAGAACAAGAAAAGGTAAAAGAAAAACCATCGCTAACAAAAAAATGGCAACTAAATAATTTTTACTTATGGCAAAACAACAAAGTTCTACTACACTATCTGCAAAAGCCGCTGCGAAAAAAAGAAACGTTAAAGTGGATGCAGCCGGAGAAGTACACATCAATGCCACGTTCAATAATATCATTGTGACATTTACAAATGCCAACGGACAACCCGTTTCATGGTCATCCGCCGGTAAAATGGGCTTTAGAGGTTCAAAAAAGAACACACCCTATGCCGGACAAATGGCTGCACAAGATGCCGCCAAAGTAGCACATGATGCAGGCATTCGTAAAGTGAAAGTATATGTGAAAGGCCCCGGCGCTGGTAGAGAAGCGGCTATCCGTACCATTGCTGCTGCTGGAATTGAAGTAACAGAAATTGTGGATGTAACCCCAATTCCTCATAACGGCTGCCGACCACCCAAACAAAGAAGAGTTTAAAATTTTTATATAAACATCTTAACTCATAACTCATAACTCATAACTCATAATTCATAACTCATAACTCATAATATCCTTAAAATTATGGCAAGATACATAGGCCCAAAGTCAAAAATAGCAAGAAAATTTAGAGAGCCCATTTTTGGCCCTGACAAAGCATTGGAAAGAAAAAATTATCCTCCCGGACAACATGGATTGGCTAAAAAAAGAGCAAAAGTATCTGAATATGGTACTCAGCTCATGGAAAAACAAAAGATGAAATACATTTATGGCTTACTGGAAAGGCAATTTAAAAACCTTTTCCTGAAAGCATCGCATTTACCGGGGATTACAGGTGATAACTTATTGAAACTATTAGAATCCAGATTGGATAATGTGGTTTACAGAATGGGTTTAGCCCCTACACGCGCCGCAGCACGTCAATTAGTAACACACAAGCATATTACTGTAAACGGTAAATTAGTGAACATACCTTCTTACATTTTAAAACCAGGCGATACTATCGGCGTGCGTGAAAAATCTAAAACACTGGATGTAATTGTTAATACTCTTGCCACTCATTCTTCTAATTATCCCTGGATTTCTTTTGACAGACAAACCATGACCGGAACATTTATCAATCGCCCCGAACGAAATCAAATTCCTGAGAATATTAAAGAACAATTAGTTGTAGAATTATACTCTAAGTAAGAATTTGTAATGAAAAACAAGAGAAAACATACCGAAGAAAGTCCTTATACTTACATCCAGAATGCAAAGGATATTTTAAAAACAAAAGCGCAAAAAGAAGGGAAATTTTATTCTGTGCCTAAATATGTAAAAATGGCCGGAGATACAGCATGGAAAGGAGTATTGTTAGCATTAGATATCTGGATGGAAAAAGAAGGCGTGAAACTTAAAAAAGAACAAAGAAAATCGGTGAAGTTTTATCAAGAGTTTTTAGCTAATAAAAATATAAAATTATTAAATTTGTTTAATTCAGGGTACAATTACATGCATCTTTTGATGGGCTACGATGGGGACTTATTAGTAGATACCTCTAAAAAAGGCATTGAATTGGCTGAAGAAATTCTCCAATCCATTCAACGGTATGTACCTGAATTAAAAGAAAATTAGAGAACATTCTATTCAAACAATGATAAAATAAACCATAGTCATTAACTCAAACTTTAAAATCTAAGTAATATGTCAATATTAAATTTCGTCAAACCGGACAAAGTCATCATGCTTCAAAGCACGGAAACCATCGGACAATTTGAATTTCGTCCATTAGAACCGGGCTTTGGTATTACAATAGGCAATTCCATTCGTCGTATTTTGCTATCCTCTCTTGAAGGCAATGCCATTACCTCTGTAAGGATTGAAGGAGTGCCACACGAATTTTCAACTATAAAAGGCGTTGTTGAAGATGTAACAGAAATTGTCCTGAACCTAAAAAAAGTAAGATTCAAACAGCAAATTAAGGGTGAAACTTTTGAAAAGGTTGTTGTTAATTTTTCCGGAGCTTCAAAGTTTACCGCCGGCGATTTAAATAAGTTTTTAAGTAGTTTTGAAGTTTTAAATCCGGACTTAGTAATTTTTAATTGTGAACCAAGCGTGAAAATAAAAATGGAACTTACGGTAGAAAGAGGAAGAGGATATGTACCAGCAGAAGAAAATAAAAAATCGGATGTGCCAGCTGGAACTATTTTTGTAGATGCTATCTATACACCTATTAAACATGTGAAGTATTCTGTGGAAAATTATCGTATTGAGCAAAAAACTGATTATGAGAAATTAAATATTGAAATTACAACCGATGGATCTATTCATCCCAAAGAAGCATTAAAAGAAGCGGCTAAAATTTTGATTTATCATTTCATGTTATTCTCTGATGAGAAAATGACCTTTGAAGAAGAAATTAGAAAAGAAGTACCAGCCACCGACGAAAAAGATGCTCAAATGCGTCAATTACTCAAAACAAAACTGGTAGATTTAGACCTTTCTGTAAGAGCTCTGAACTGCCTCAAATCGGCTGATGTTGAAACATTGGGAGAATTAGTTTCCTTTAACAAATCCGACTTATTAAAATTTAGAAATTTTGGAAAAAAATCTTTGGCTGAATTAGAAGAACTTTTGGCTTCCAAAGGACTTCAGTTTGGCATGAACGTTTCAAAATATCTGGACAATTCTAAAAAAAATAATTAAATCAAACTATTATGAGACACGGCGATAAAATAAATAACCTGAGCAGAACATCTGCCCACAGAAAATCCTTATTGGCAAATTTAGCTACAGAACTGTTTATTCATAAAAGAATTTTTACGACTGTAGCAAAGGCAAAAGCATTGCGCGTATATGTTGAGCCGCTTATTACTCGTTCAAAAGAAGATACGATGCACAATAGAAGAATGGTTTTTTCTTATTTAAAAAACAAAGAAGGAGTAAAAGCACTCTTTGATGAAGTAAGAGAAAAGATATTAAATAGAAACGGTGGATATACTCGCATCATTAAAATTGGTCATAGAAAAGGCGATGCCGCTGAAATGGCCATGATTGAACTGGTAGATTTCAATGACTTGTATACCAATAACAAATCTTCTAAACCGGCTAAAAAATCTAAAACTCGTAGAGCAGGTTCAAAAGCCAAATCAAAAACTACCGAAAGTGCTGTGAGTTCTAATCCAGCTGAAAATAAATCAGAGAATGCTTCTGAAGAAACGACTAATAGCAATGAATAATACTTTAATGTGCTACTATAATAAAAAAGCCCTTCCACGAGTGGAAGGGCTTTTTTATTACTTATAAATCTCTTTTTTCGCTGCTAATAAGCCATTTTTCAATAACGCTGCTATCGTCATTGGTCCTACGCCGCCGGGCACAGGCGTAATGTAAGAACATTTAGGCGCTACTTCATCAAATTTGACATCCCCTACCAGCTTGTAGCCCGTTTTGCTCTCCTGACTTTCTATTCTGGTAATACCTACATCAATGACGACAGCACCTTCCTTAATCATATCTGCCGTAACAAAATGCGGGCTGCCAATTGCACAAATGACAATATCCGCTTGTAAAGTATAATGCTTTAAATCTTTTGTTTTGCTGTGGCAAAGCGTTACGGTGGCATTCCCAATAGGGGTATTTTTAGCCATTAAAATACTCATCGGTGAACCGACAATATGGCTTCTCCCGATTACAACACAATGCTTTCCGCTGGTTTCTATCTGGTAATATTCAAGCAATTGAACAATGCCATAAGGTGTGGCACTGACATAACAAGGTAAATTTAATACCATTCTTCCTACATTGATAGGATGAAATCCATCAATATCTTTGGAAGGCAAAATGCTTTCAATAACATTTTGTTCGTTGATATGACGAGGCAAAGGTAGTTGAACAATAAATCCATCTATATCCGGATTATGATTTAATTTTTCGACTTCTTCTAATAATTTTTTTTCTGTAACATATTCAGGCAGACGAATAAGAGTAGATTGAAATCCAACGTTTTCACAGGACTTGATTTTGTTACTGACATAAGTTTCAGAAGCACCATCATTTCCTACAAGAATTGCTGCAATGTGTGGGATTTTTTTTCCCTGTTTTTTGAGTTGTTCTACTTCTTTCTGAATAGTTTTCTGAATTTCTATGGCTACTTTTTTACCATCAATAATTTGATAAGCCATCGGTTTAATTTTTTTGCATCAATTGAATAAATTGGTCAAATAGATATTGACTATCATGTGGTCCGGGTGCGGCTTCCGGGTGGTATTGAACACTAAACGCTGCTTTATGTTTTAATTGGATACCTTCAATGGTGTTATCATTTAAATTGATGTGTGAGACAATGACATCAGGATGATTTTTAGCATCGTTTTCTTTAATAGAAAAGCCGTGATTTTGAGAAGTAATTTCACAATGTCCTGTCAATACATTTTTTACCGGATGATTCAGTCCTCTGTGTCCGTGGTGCATTTTGTAAGTTGAAATACCAATAGATTGAGAAAGTAATTGATGTCCTAAACATATTCCAAATATCGGTATATTTTTTTCAAGAAGTTGTTGAATAACGGCTACTTCTTTTTTCATACTCGCCGGATCGCCGGGGCCATTTGAAAGCAGGATTCCATCTGGTTTGAAAGAGAGAATATCGTCTAAAGAAGTGTTGTGTGGAAATACTTTTAAGTGGCAGTTTCTATTGGATAAATGTCTTAAGATATTTTTCTTTACACCATAATCTATGACACTCACTCTGAATGTAGGATTTTCACAAGCTATTTCATAAGCTTCTTTGGTAGATACTTTTGAAGATAATTCTAATCCTTCCATTTTGGGTGTTTGCTGCAAAATCTCTTTTAGTTTTTCTATATCTAAAATTTCAGAAGAAATAACCACATTCATAGCGCCTTTGTTACGAATGTGTCGAACTAGTGCCCGGGTATCTATATCGCTGATGGCTACCATTTTATTTTGCACAAAAAATTCATTCAAAGACATTGGAGCGGCAGGGCGGCTGTATATTTCGCTAAACTTTTTGCAAATCAAGCCGGATATTTTAATGCCGTCACTTTCATTTTCATGCAGATGAATTCCGTAATTTCCGATATGCGCATTGGTCATTACCACTATCTGGCCAAAGTAGGAAGGATCGGTAAAAACTTCCTGATAGCCGGTCATGCCGGTATTAAAACAAATTTCGCCCGAAGCGGTGCCTTTGTATCCCGCGGCATATCCTTCGTATATACTTCCATCTTCTAATAAAACAATGGCTTTGTCTTTTTTGTGGTATTTGAGATGCATGGTA